>NZ_FNUW01000045.1:0-36620 GCF_900108285.1 Bacillus sp. ok061
TATGGGAGAAATATAAGGATATCGCTAGAAAAAACAAACTAACAGTTACAGGGAAAAAGTTGTACAAAGTACGCTGTTCAACTATAGAGCGAAGCTTTGCGGACGCCAAAGAACTACATGGCTATCGATATGCTCGATTTCGGGGGCTGAAGTCTGTCCAAATGCAGGCTTATCTCACCGCAACTTGTCAAAACATGAAAAAAATAGCCCTCCATCTGACCAAAAAAGGTCTGGTGGAGGGCTATTTTTTTGAAACTCTATTATTTTATGTTGTTTTTATTCGCTAAAATCAAAATGATTCCAGAGTGTGGGGAACCCTAAAGGGTTTCCCAACACTCTGAGAAACTATGTTTAATAGTTTCTGTTTTTTTATTTTGTCAATTAAATGTAACAAACTACGATTATGATTTGAATCAATTGAAAATAATTCAATAAATACTATTTAAATTGAGATGTTTGGTAGGAGGAAAAGGAATGTTAAATAAAATAATTTTAATTACTGGTGGTACAGGTTCGTGGGGGCATGAACTTATAAAACAACTATTAGAAAAATCACCGAAAGAAATTAGAATTTTTTCAAGAAATGAAACGGTTCAGTTTGAAATGCAGCAACAGTTTATAAATGATGATAGGTTAAAATTTATAATTGGAGATATTCGTGATAAAGATCAACTAGTCTATGCTTGCCAAGGTGTACATTATGTATTCCATCTTGCAGCTTTAAAACACGTTCCAGTATGTGAGTATTATCCTTATGAAGCTATAAAAACTAACATACATGGTACGCAAAATGTAATTGAAGCCTCTATACAGATGCAAGTTGAAAAAGTTATATATGTTTCAACGGATAAAGCAGCTGATCCATCAAATACGTATGGGATGACAAAAGCAATTGGTGAAAAATTAATGGTTCATGCGAATATACAAACGAAGAAAACAAAATTCATTTGTGTTCGTGGTGGAAATGTTTTAGGGACGAGTGGAAGTGTAGTACCGCTTTTTAAACAACAAATTAAAAAATCTTCACAAGTAGGGATTACCGATGCGAATATGACTAGATTTTTCTTAACAGTTGAAGATGCTGTTGGAATGTTATTTAAAGCCGTATATCAAGGTAGAGGCGGGGAAATCTTTGTTATGAAAATGCCGGCATGTAAAATAACAGATTTAGCGGAAATATTAATTGAAGATTCGGAAAAAGAAAACATTAAGGTAAAAAAGGTAGGGATAAGACCGGGTGAAAAATTAAGTGAAATGCTTCTATCTGAGGTAGAGAGTAAAACAAGTATAAGTTTTGATCAAAATTATTTTGTGGTACTACCGACTATTCCTATAGAAGGACTTCAAGAATATTATTCTAGCTATCCGCTAGTGGATGTGAAGAGTTTTAGTTCTCAACAAGACTTGCTTGCAAAACATGAGGTGAAACAAATGCTATTAAAAGGAGGGTTTTTGCGATGAAAAAAAATGCGAGCCTTTTAATAACTGGTGCAAATGGTTTCACAGGACGCCATGCTTGCCAATATTTTTTAGAGCAGGGCTTTTATGTAATTCCTATGTTTCAAAATCGTGCACATAGAGAAAAAATTAGAAATGGTATTACTTGTAATTTAACTAATAAGAGCGAAGTAATGAAGGTAATGAAACAAATAAAGCCAGACTACGTATTGCATTTAGCAGGAAGGAATTCGGTTATAGAATCTTGGACAGCTGCTCTTGAGTATATAGAGATTAATGTAATAGGAACGTTATATTTATTAGAAGCAATTAAGCAAGAAGCCTCGCATTGTAGAACATTAGTTATAGGATCTGCTTTGCAAGCAGATAGTATGAACGAAATAAAAATTTCAAATCCATATAGTTTAAGTAAAACGATGCAAGTCATTATTGCAGAGGCTTGGGGAGGATTAATGGATTCAAATATTATCATTGCAAAGCCCTCAAACTTAATTGGTCCAGGGGAATCGAATGGCATTTGTTCGATTCTCGCAAAGAAAATGATAGATATAGAATCAGGTAGAAGTAAAGCCATTATTGAAGTAAACAGTTTAAAAGATAGTAGAGATTTTCTAGATGTACGTGATGCGGTTAAAGCGTATCATGTGTTATTACGAGATGGAATAAATGGAAAACAATATAATATCGGATCAGGAGTAAAACGATCTTTATTAGATGTACTAGAACAATATAAAAAATTAACACAGCTAAATTTTTTTATAGAGGAAACAGAGAAAAGTGGGAGCGACTCAAATGAGAGTTTAGCAATAGAGGAAATAAAAAGGTTAGGTTGGATCCCAGAAATTGAATTTCATCAATCATTAAAAGATGTACTTGAGTATGCGAAGTGTAGTGACATCTGCATTCAATGAAAAGCAAAAAAGGGTGTAAGAAATATATGAATGGTTATGAAGTAATAGATAATCAAAATACGCTATTTCTTTCAATTGTTGATACGCTGGACTGGAGAGATGAAGAAGCGCATGTATTGCGTCTTTATGAGGCAATACATAAATATCAAGCGTATGTAGAAGAAAAAAGGGTTAATCGAATAAATTCAGCATTAGAGACCGAAACTAGGTATGTGATTCAAATCTTTGCTCAATATGAGTGTAGTGAGTATGGAAATGATTTTTATGAACTCATTAAAGATCTTTTACAAGATATAGAGGTGGAGTTAAAGAGTTATATAAAAAATAATAAGTTTATTTACATTTAAAAGGTAAATATAAAGCTAGATTTTTAATAATAAAGGTGGGTATAAGTTATGAGCAAAACGATTCTTTTTACTGGGGGCGGTACAGCCGGACACGTTATGATTAATATTGTATTAATTCCTAAATTTATAGAGCAAGGATGGAGAGTCGAGTATATTGGATCCAAAAATGGAATTGAAAAATCATTAGTGCAAAATGTTAAATACAATAGTGTTTCAACGGGCAAGCTTAGGAGATATTGGGATTGGGAGAATTTTAAAGATCCTTTTAAAATTATAAGCGGTTGTTTACAAAGTTATAAATTAATTAAGAAAACAAAGCCTGACGTTATCTTTTCAGCAGGAGGATTTGTTTCAGTTCCTGTAGCTATAGGAGCATGGTTAAATCGTGTGCCTATAATTATACGTGAACCAGATAGCACATTAGGACTTGCCAATAAAATAGCATTACCTTTTGCTACAAAGCTATGCACAACATTTCCTCAGACAGGAGAAAATGTAAGTAATGAGAAGAAGGTTTATGTAGGACCGATTGTAAGGGAAGAAATTGAGAAGGGTAACGTATTACGAGGAAGAAGATATTGTGAATTTCAGCAAGATAAACCAGTATTATTAATTATGGGTGGGAGTCAGGGTGCTAAGTGGATAAATGATATGGTAAGGAAATGTTTAGATACAATACTATTAAACTTTAATATTATTCATATATGTGGTAAAGGGAAGGTAGACCCATCTATTGGCATGGAGGGGTATATGCAATTTGAATATATAGGCGACGAGTTGCCGCATATACTAAATATGGCAAGTGTTGTAGTTTCCAGAGCGGGTTCTACTGCTATTTCTGAATTGTTATTTTTGAAGAAACCGATGTTGCTTATCCCGTTAACTAACAGTTCCAGTAGGGGAGATCAAGTTTTAAATGCTGAATATTTTTCACGGCAAGGATATGCGGAAGTTATACTCCAAGACAGAGTAAGTACGAATACATTTATACATGCAGTAAATAAGTTGTATACAAATAAGGAGAAATATATTCAAAACATGAATGGGTATAAGAAAACAAATGATGAGGGGATTCATCAATTAATAGATATAATAAATGAAGTGGTGAAGTAATAGAAATATAGTAAAAAGGAAAGAAGGTATCTTCTTTCCTTTTTACTATATTTGTTCCAATTCATTATTATTTATTCTAATTAGCTTGTACTATGGGTGAATGCCGTTTTCTAATAGCTCAGTAAATGCATTAATATGAATAGGTTTACTGTAATAATAACCTTGAATAAACTGACATTTATTTTTTTGAAGGAAATTTACGTGCTCTTTCGTTTCTACACCTTCAGCAATGACAGACATTCCTAGTGTATTTGCTAATGTGATAATCGTTTTAATAATTTCCATTCCATCATCACATGTTTCAGACATTGTAATAAATTCTCTCGGGATTTTTAACGTATCAATTGGATATAAAGGTAAGTAGGCTAGCGAAGAATAACCTGTACCAAAGTCGTCGATTGAAATGTGAATCCCTAAACTTTTTAGTGTACGCAGTTTTATCAATGTTTCTCGTTCATCCATCATCGCAATTCGCTCTGTTAATTCAAGATCAAGAGAGCTTGCTGGTAAACCTGTATTTGTTAAAGTAGAAGAAATAGATTTTACAAAATCCTCTTGTTCAAATTCTTTAGCAGATAAATTTACACCTATTTTTAAATGTGAATATCCGAGTGCGTGCCAACGTTTCATTTGCTTACAAGCCTGCTCTAATGTCCATTTTCCTATTGAAATAATTTGTAGTGTTTCTTCTGCAATCGGAATAAACTCGTATGGAGAAATAATACCTAATTCAGGATGATTCCACCTAATTAAAGCTTCTGCACCGATAATTTTATTAGATTTACTATCAACTTGAGGTTGATACAAAAGGAACAATTCTTCATTTTGTAGTGCGTTTGGTAAATCTTTTTCTAATCGTAATCGTCTTTCAATTTTTTTAGCGATTACATCGTCATAAATAGAGACAGAATTAAGCTCTTTTGCTTTTGCATCATACATTGCAACATTAGCGTTTTTCAGAAGTGTAGCGGTATCGATTCCGGAATGTGGATAAATAGCGATGCCGATACTCAGTGATAAAGTTAATTTATGCTCATGTATGATGAATGATTTTTTCATGCATTCAAATAATTGGTTGCATAATTGGAATAAGTAATCTTCGTCAGTATAGTTTTCAATTATGATTGTAAATTCATCGCCACCGATTCTTGAAAGATGAGTATGTGATGGAAGACATGATTGGAATCGCTTTGCTACTTCTTCTAATATGTAATCTCCTGACGAATGTCCAAGTGTATCGTTAATTGCTTTAAAGCGATCTAAATCTAAATATAATAAGGCAAACTCGCTTTCTGTTATTTTAGTATTTTTTATAACTCTCTTTAATTTCTTATGGAAAAAGGCGCGGTTCCCAATTTTCGTTACAGTGTCATGGAACGCTAAATATTTTATTTCTTCTTGCTGTTTTTTTAGTGCAGTAATATCTTTCACCATAATATAGCTTCCTGAAATTTGTCCGTCTATTATAATAGGAATGATTGTAACGTATAAAAAATAAGTAAAGCCATCTTTATATTGAGAACTAAGTTGTAAGGATGCCGATTCTTGTTGTTTCACTTTCTCTAATGCCAATGCTAGCTTATGCTTATCTTCATCTAAAATAATCGAAAAACAAGTTTCACCGAGTAACTCATCTGTTGGTGCTCCAAGTAGTACACTCCCAGCCTTATTTACATTTAAGAATATTCCATTTAAATCAATGGTGAAAATAGGGTCAGGATGATATTCATATAATGATTTGAATTTTTGTTGTTTTTGAGAAAGAGCCTCTGATTTATGAACTAAATCAGAAGTCCGTAAAGTAACTTTTTCTTCAAGTTGGGCATTAAATGCCTGCAAACGTTTTGTTAAGGAATTGTTTTGCATACGTACGATAGAATGACGAATGAGTACGAAAATAAAAGTAATACAATTTCCTGTAATGAGAGTTGAAGATGATGTTTGTTCTTTTAATGTAAACCCGATTAGTATTGCAACAGCAAGATAGGGAAATACAACTAAAGCTTTTTTTCCTATTATAGGGTTTACAATGAAATAATTTTTATGGCTATTATGATCTTCTGAAATAGAGCCAGCTATTGCAATAAGTAATATAGGTATTCTATATAAAAGACGTAATAATGTTATCGTTTCAGTTGATAAATGGTTATTTAAGTAAAAATAAATATAGTTAAAAGTTGCAGAACTTATTAATACAAAAATAAAAATATAAATTTTCCGTTTGGAATTAAAAATTGTTGGACGGAAAAAGAGACTAACACCTAGCAGTAGAAATAATAAATCTGCAATTGGGTATAAAAATGAAAGGAAAACATCTCCTAGTGAAAGAGCGAATATATTTAAATTTGGCTGATTAAATAAATACCATTCTAATGTAAATATGGAAGTAAGCACTATGCATATATCACAAATAAAGAATGCTTTTTCCCATTTATTGCATTCCTTTAAAATTTTATAGCAGAAAGCGATAAGACAGAAAAGTAGAAAAAACATGTAAAATACATCAGAAATAGTAAAACGATCTATTGGAATTTCGAAGAAGCTATCCTGATATGTATATACTATTTTCCCTAATAAAAAACTACCAATTGCTATTGTAATACATATCCAAAATGGATTTGAACTGACTTTTTTAGAATATATAGAGTAAATCAGTGATACAAATGTAATGGCTTCAACGATAAGTGAAGCGAAGCGTACATCTGAATTTGAAAAATAAGTAGGGAACAGATAGAAAAACATAAAATAGATTGAATAGCATATTAACGTCCCAATTAATATACATAATTGTAAATTTTTATTTAATTTCAATGAAATCACCTTCTTTAATTATGCACTATGTTCGTTATATCTATACATAATAATATTATTTAAGAATTGTATCAGATTTCCTTATAAAAATCATGTTTATAAGGAAAGTGTTAAAGAGTGTAAGTATTCTTAAAGTTGAAAAAATATTACAGTTGATAGTATAGACTGTATCAAGACTTTAAATAGAAATTGTATATTTAGTCATCCTTTGAATTGTAAAGTTTTTTTATTGATTTGTAAGTGGAGATGCAAAATTGCATATAAAATGATGAGGATCTTTTTTAGGTGAGCTTTTTATTTTTTAATCTGAAAATTAACATTTGTGAAAATGTTGAGAAAGGATGTAAAATAAGAACGTGTATTCTTACAGAGTAGATAGTATTGCCACTAAATAGGGAGGTTTTTTTATGATATATCGAATTAAAGATGCAGAAATATACTATGAAATTGTGGGAGAGGGTAAACCGGTCATTATCATACATGGCTGCTCCCCTGACCATAGGTTAATGATGAAATGTATGGAATCAGTATTTCAGAAATATGAAGGTTATAAGCGAATATATATTGATTTACCTGGTATGGGAAAATCGAATGCTCCAAATTGGATAAATAGTTCAGATCGTATAGTAGAGGTGCTTATCACATTTATTGAGGAAATCATTTCTACTGAAAAATTTTTATTGGTAGGAGAATCATATGGAGGCTATTTAGCCAAAGGTATACTTACAAAGATGTTTGAGAGAGTTAGCGGATTACTATTAGTATGTCCTGTTGTTGTAGCGGAGCCAGAAAAAAGGATTCTTCCAGATAAACAGGTAATTGTACAAGATGAGGAATTTTTAAATACGCTTACTTCCACGGAAAGAGAGGGATTTTGTGAGTTAGCTGTAATAGCAAATCAATATACATATACGCGATTTAAAGAAGAAATTAAGCCTGGGTTAGATGTTGCTAATTATGAATTTATTGAAAGGTTGCAAAAGAATTACTCTCTTACTATGGATTTTCAGCGTGAAAAATATGAAAAACCCGTTCTTTTACTGACTGGAAGACAAGATATAGCAGTAGGTTATCAAAATATTATAGAAATTATTGAAGAATATCCAAGGGCAACATTAGCAGTGTTAGATATGGCAGGGCATAATTTGCAGATTGAACAGCCTGAATTATTTGAAAGTTTAGTAGGAGAATGGATTAGACGAACAAATCAGCACGTTTTATAAAGTATTTTAGTATTACGCTTAAGTGTTGAAATGGGATAAATGAACGTGATTTATTAACTAATAAACAATTTTAAGGAGAAATTATGAGCACATATATTTATATGGTTAGACATGGTGAATCACCAAAACTAGAAGGAAATGAAAGAATGCGCGGGTTAACTGAGAAGGGACATATGGATGCCCGTAGAGTAACTGATATATTAAAAGCGGAGAGAATTGATACTTTTATTTCCAGTCCCTATAATCGGGCTATGTTAACGATAGAGGAGTCAGCTAATTTCCATGAAAAAGAAATAGTAATATATGAAAATCTTAAAGAGTGTATGTTTTCAAGTGAGGATCAGGTTATATCAGACAAAGAGGTGTATCCACTTGTACAGAAGATGTTCTCTAATCCGGACTTTGCACGAACGGAAGGAGAGTCATATGCAGATTGCCAGAGAAGAGTAGTGAAGGTATTAAAAGAAATCTTAATAGATTTTCAAGGACGCAAAATTGTAATTGGTACACATGGGCTTGTCATGACATTAATGATGAACTATTTTGATAAACAATATGGTTTTGAATTTTTAATGAATACGTCAAAACCGGATATATATAAGATGGAGTTTAAAGAAGAACAATTAATGAATGTAGAGAGATTATGGAAAGCGGAATAAAATTAGTTGCATGGATTTTGTTGTAAAAGCTACTTTTATAGCAAAGTCTTTTTTGTTTGAATAGAAAGCATCTTTATCAACTATTTTTAGAATGTTAAATCAATAAGTAATTATTCAGTATTTGAATAAATTATGGGGGAATTGGTTTGGGGAAACAATTTTAAATGTGTCAAAACTCCAAACGTTGGATTTATATTCAATACGTGAAAAAGATGTAGAATTTTGTCTTACTGTCCCCGTTTACTTTTCATTTCATTACATATAGGCTTTGTGGTGTAAAGGAGAAAATCGCCTTTACACAAAATTTATAAGGAGGACATTGTGATGAAAAAGATTAAAAAGTTTGTGGGAGTAGCTTTAGCAGGTACGATTGGATTAAGTGGACTACTGTTTTTAGAACCAAGTGTAAGCGTTGCGGAAGCACAGCAAGTGAAAGTGGAAAATTTCAATACAATTGATGTAACAATGAACCTAAATGAATTGTATGTATTAAGTGGCAGAAGCATTGATATTCTTTCTGGAGATAAAGAAGCAATTCAGTTAAATAAATACACAATTAGTTTTAATAAACCTGGGAAGTATGTGATTAAAGTAAATGGCTGTATTCATGATGATGTATATACTTTTATTGTGAATGAGTAGTATATATTCTTAAATTGCGAGATAAAAACAGAAACACCCTATTTGCGGTGAGAGTCGTAAATAGGGTGAATTTATTTGTATTAAGCTGTACTTTAAATATGTTCACTAATTTTCTTTTTGTTATGTAAAGTATGTAAAAGTGTTTGAAACATCTTAAATGATTGCTGAAAGATTGGACTTTGAATAAAGGTGTACAGAAAAGTTACGATGAAAACAGGACCTCCTAGCATAAATCCAATAACTAGTACAATACATTCTACTATGATTCTAGCACGGCTAATAGAAAGTCCTGTTTTGTCGGAAATAGTAAGCATGAATCCATCACGGGGTCCAGCGCCAACCCCAGCCGCAACGTACATCCCTCCCCCGATACCTGTAATGGCAATACCAGAAAATAAAATGAGTAAGTTTATCCATAAATAATTACTAGCGTCTGGAAGCATGTTTGATTGTAAGAAAAAGTCCATAATGGGACCGATAAGTAGTGCATTCAAAAATGTACCCACATTTATATATTTTCGATCTACTAGTAAAGATATTAGAACGAGACATAACCCACATATGACACTCCACGTACCAATGCTCCATCCAAACTTTTGGTAGAGAGCCATATTTAAAACTTCCCAAGGGTGCAAGCCTAGAAATTTTACTTTGACTGCAAGAGCATTTCCAAGGCCAAAGAAAATTAATCCTAAGAAAAAAAGAAAATAGCGAAAGAGAGTTAACCTCATCTTTAAAACCTCCCATATTTTATAATTATGTATGTTACCTGTTACGGTTTTAATGTACAAATATTATGTCTTTTTATCATTCGTTTAAAAAGGTTAACAATGTAAATGAAATATACATCTTCACAGTCAAAAAAGTTAAAATATTTCTTTTTAAGGATTATAATGGAGAGAGAAACATAAAAGGGAGTGAATGAACTTGAAGCAAGAACTTATTGAAAGATTTACGAGATATGTGAAAATTGATACGCAATCAAATGAAGAAAGCCATACAGTACCAACAACACCAGGACAAATTGAGTTTGGTAAGTTATTAGTGGAAGAGCTAAAAGAAATTGGGTTAGCAGAAGTAACGATGGATGATAATGGCTATGTAATGGCAACACTTCCAGCTAATACGGACAAGGATGTTCCTGTGATCGGATTTTTAGCTCATTTAGATACGGCAACAGACTTTACGGGGAAAAACGTCAAACCACAAATTCATGAAAATTTTGATGGTAATGCAATTACGTTAAATGAAGAGCTAAATGTTGTGTTAACACCAGAGCAGTTCCCAGAATTACCATCATATAAAGGACATACCATTATTACAACTGATGGTACAACACTTCTAGGAGCAGATGATAAAGCTGGTCTTACAGAAATTATGGTTGCAATGAACCATTTAATACATAATCCGCAAATTAAGCACGGGAAAATAAGAGTAGCATTTACACCAGATGAAGAAATTGGTCGTGGGCCAGCGCATTTTGATGTAGAGGCGTTTGGTGCATCATTTGCTTATACGATGGATGGAGGTCCATTAGGTGGTTTAGAGTATGAAAGTTTTAATGCTGCAGGTGCTAAGTTAACGTTTAACGGAACGAATACACATCCTGGAACAGCGAAAAATAAAATGCGCAATGCAACTAAACTGGCTATGGAGTTTAACGGGTATTTACCAGTAGAAGAGGCACCAGAGTATACTGAAGGATACGAAGGGTTCTACCATTTACTCTCTTTAAATGGTGATGTTGAGCAAAGTAAAGCATATTATATTATTCGAGATTTTGATCGTGAAAATTTTGAAACACGTAAAAATACCATTGAAAATATTGTGAAACAAATGCAAGAGAAGTATGGGAAAGATGCAGTCGTTTTAGAAATGAATGATCAATACTATAACATGCTTGAAAAAATTGAACCGGTAAGAGAAATTGTTGATATTGCATATGAAGCAATGAAAAGTTTAGACATTGAACCAAATATTCATCCGATTCGCGGAGGAACAGATGGATCACAATTATCATATATGGGATTACCGACGCCGAATATTTTCACTGGTGGTGAAAACTATCACGGTAAATTTGAGTATGTTTCGGTAGGTACTATGGAAAAAGCTGTTCAAGTTATTGTAGAAATTGCAAGACGTTTTGAGGAGCAAGCTTAAAAAAGAACCAAGTAGTACGAATGTGCTACTTGGTTCTTTTAATATAGTACTCGCCACAAATAAAAAGTCGCATAAGATTCCCAATTAGCCCAGTTTGCCGCAAAATCTTTTATTTCATTTTTAGTCGGTTTATTTTCGGATCCTGTTATAAATTTAATTGCATTATGGAGACCAACATCATCAATTGGAAAAGCTGAAGGAAATCTTAAACAACGCATTAAAACATAGTTGGCAGTCCATGGTCCTATACCATGGATAGCAGTTAATTGTTTCTCAGCAACCTTTACATCTTGTGTTTGCAGTAAATCCTCTTTTGATAGTTTTCTCTCTGTAATAAGCTTCGCAATACCGATTAAATATTCACATTTTCTAGTCGTCATTTTTAATTGTTGGAGATCTTCTATATGTAGATTTGCAATTGTTTCAGGTGATGGGAATATCCAATGTTTTCTACCGTCCCATTCTACATAACTTCCAAATTGCTCAACTAATCTTCTTTTTAGTGTATAAGCATATGTTAGGTTAATTTGTTGACCGATAATTCCCCAGGAAAGTGCCTCAAATAAGTCTGGAATACCTAAATTACGAAGGCCATAATATTGTTCAATTGGTCCTTGAAGGAGTAAATCATGTTTAGCTAATGTATAAAAAGGGGCTAAATCAGTAGTTAAATCAAACCATTCTTTTACATAGTTAGCTACAGCATCGCTTACCCATCTTTCATGAGTATATAACTCTCCTAAAAAACGTATTTGAACATTGCCATCAGTATTCAAACTAATTTCAACTAAAGGATTTACATCTTGCACAGGGATAACTTTATAAATTTTGTTGTCTTCAATATGGAACATACATTCATTGTTAGAACGTAATAGATAACGTAAATTTTCTTGGAAACAAAATTCTTTCGGAACTGCTACAGATAATGCGCTATTATATTCTGCTGTCATATGAATTCCACCTGCACCTCTTCTAATGCAAGCAATTTTTTCTTCATTTCTAATCCACCCCTAAATCCGGTTAGTTTCCCATTCTTCCCAATAACGCGGTGACAAGGAATTGTAATAAGAAGAGGGTTAGCAGCAATAGCGGAAGCAACGGCGCGCACAGCTTTAGGTTTTTGAATTCTTTCAGCAATTTCTGTATAAGAATATGTCTCTCCATAAGGAATTTCACGTACCGTATTCCAAACAGATAATTGAAAATTAGTTCCATAAGCATCGATAGGGAATGTAAAAGTTTCTCGCTTGTTTTCTAAATACTCGATAATTTCTTTCGTATATATTTGCAAGTAATCTGGACTATGGATCAATATATGTTGGGGCAGTTTTTTTCTAGCCCATATATTTAATTCTTCAAAGTTTTCTTCTTGTGATCCAATGAAACATAGTCCATTTTCAGTTGCAGCAATATGAAATCGCCAATTTTTATGTGTAAGTAGCGTCCAATATATATAATTATTTTTGTAGGAATTCATTATCGTATCCCTCTTTCATTTCGTTCTTTTTTCGATATTCAGTAGGAGTAAATCCGGTTTTCTTTTTAAATAAAGTTGCGAAATACTCTGGGTTTTCTATCCCGACAGCAGTACTAATTTCTTTAATAGATTGATTTGTGTGTAAAAGGTATTCGGTTGCTTTAAGAACCCTGAATTGTTGTATATATTCTATAGGAGTTAGTCCTATTATTCTTTTGAAAGTACGCTGTAAATGAAAAGGGCTACCGTGACACATTTCCGCAAGCATGTCGAGAGTTAAGGATTCGTCATAATGCTTTTCGATATAGTCTTTAATTTGTTCTACCCACTCTTCATTAGGTAAAGTGATCCCGTTTGGCTTACAACGTTTGCACGGGCGAAAGTTTTCACTTAATGCTTGTTCTGCATGATGAAAAATTCGTACATTGTTTCTATTCGGTATTCTTGATTTGCATGATGGCCTGCAAAAGATTCCAGTTGATTTCACAGCATAAAAGAATTTGCTATCATAGGAAGAATCATTATGAATAATTGCTTGCCAATACTCATTTGTTAATGTAACTCTTTCGTTGTACAAAGAACATCACCTCTGAAATTAGTATAACCTGAATAAAGTGCGTATGTATGTATTCATAAATGTAAGAGCAAGATTACAAAGGTGAAAATATGATTGTTTTTCTATTTTTTGATAGCATGAAATTTGGAAATAAACATCAAGAGGAGGGCTAAAAGTGAAGTTAATTTCATGGAATGTAAATGGTTTGCGAGCAGTTATCGCAAAAGGTGGATTTTTGGAATATCTTGAGGAATCAAGTGCTGATATATTTTGTCTACAAGAGATTAAATTACAAGAAGGGCAAATTGATTTAAATCTAGAGGGATATTATACATACTGGAATTATGCTGTGAAAAAAGGATATTCAGGAACGGCTATTTTTTCGAAAAAAGAACCGCTTTCAGTTACATATGGTTTAGGCATTGAAGAGCATGATCAAGAAGGGCGACTTATTACTTTAGAATTCGAAGATTTTTACATGATAACGTTATATACACCAAATTCAAGACGTGGATTAGAACGATTAGATTACAGAATGAAATGGGAAGATGATTTCAGGTCCTATATCAAACGATTAGATGAGAAAAAAACAGTTATTTTTTGTGGAGACTTAAATGTTTCTCATAAAGAAATCGATTTGAAAAATCCAAAAAGTAATCGTAAAAACCCTGGATTCTCTGATGAGGAACGAGAGAAATTTACATGTATTTTAGAAGAAGGATTTGTTGATACGTATCGTTATCTTTATCCTAATCAAGAAGGTGCATATTCGTGGTGGTCGTATCGGATGGGAGCGAGAGCAAAAAATATTGGATGGCGTTTAGGTTATTTTGTTGTTTCGGAAAGAATGAAAGACCAAATAACAGAAGTGAAAATTAATAGTGAAGTAATGGGATCAGACCATTGTCCAGTTGAATTATATATAAATTTCTAAAAAAAGAAGTATCTCTCTAATATTAGGTGGATACTTCTTTTTTTATTCAGTTTGTTAAAATTTTTCAAATCATTCTTGAAATAATTTCATATTAAATATATACTTAGTAACGATAATCATTATCAGTGAAAAGGATTATCAAGTGATAAAGGTGTAAAAGAATTATAGTCTAGGGGAAGTGAACGAGAATGAGTTCTGGATAAAATTATTAATCTAATGAAATATATATATGGGACAAGATTCATATAGTTAAATTTTATTGAGAATATAGTTTGAAAATTCGAGAGGAGACATATAAAGATGAACAAGAAATTATTTACTTTAGGAATGGTTACAGTTTTAAGTGTAGGTTTAGCGGCATGTAATAGTGCGGATAAAACTTCAGGCGAGCAAAAACAACAGACAAAAGCTACGGAAACGAAAAAAGATGAAAAGCGAAAAATTACATATTTAGGTAAAGAATATACAGTGCCAGCAAAAGTAGATAAAATTGCGACAGCTAGTTTAGAGTCAATGGAAGATGCGGCAGTACTTGGAATTAAACCAGTTGGTGCCATTACTGTGGGTGGTAAATTACCGAAGTATCTTGAGAAAGATTTAGAAGGTGCGAAATCTGTTGGTGAGAAAATGGAACCAAATTTCGAAACATTACTTCAATTAAAACCAGACGTTATTACATCAAGTACGAAATTCCCAGCAGAAACAGCTGAAAAGTTTACGAAAGTAGCTCCTACATTCCCGGTATCACACGTTTCAACAAATTGGGAAGATAACTTAAAGTTAATGGGAGAATTAACTGGTAAAAAAGATAAAGCAGAAAAAATTATTAAAGACTACAATTCGGACGCTGAAAAAGCAAAAGCAAAACTAGGAGATAAGTTAAAAGATAAAAAAGTACTTGTCATTAGACTAAGAGCAAATGACTTATTCCTATACCCAGAAGGAGTATACTTTAACCCCGTAATTTATAAAGATCTTGGACTAACTGCTCCAGAACAACTTAAAACGGTAAAAGCACAAGAAAAAATTTCTTTAGAAAAATTAGCTGAAGTTAATCCTGATTATATCTTCTTACAATACGAGGCAAGTGAAAATAATAAACCGAAAGTGCTAGAAGACATTGAAAATAATCCAATTTGGCAAAGTATGAACGCTGCGAAGGAAAAGAAAGTATTTGTAAATGTTGTAGACCCAATGGCACAAGGTGGTACAGCTTGGAGTAAAACAGCATTCTTAAAAGAAGCAGTGAAAGATTTATCTAAATAATACAATAAGTAAGGTGCGTTGAATGATATGCAGAAAACAAATGCAGTACCAGTAACTATATTATGTATAGCACCCATACTCATCTTATTTACAGTTATACTTTCGATTTTGTATGGGGCAAAAAGTATTGACGCTGAAACAGTGTGGAACGCATTATTTCATTTTGATTCAAGCGATGTAAATCATAATATTATTATTACTTCACGTTTACCAAGGGTAGTTGCAGCTCTTTTAGTCGGAGCATTTCTAGCCATATCAGGAGCACTTATGCAGGGGATGACAAGAAACTATCTTGCATCCCCTTCTATTATGGGTGTGACGGATGGCGCTGCCTTTGTTATTACACTTAGCATGATTTTTCTTCCGGGAATGTCATCAATTGGTATGGTTTTATGTTCAATGATTGGTTCTGCACTAGGAGCCGGTATCGTGTTTGGTTTTGGTTCGCTCCTTCAAAATGGCTTATCACCAGTTAGGTTAGCGATTATAGGAACAGTTATTGGAACATTTTTAAGCAGTGTATCGGCTGCAATGGCTTCGTATTTTCAAATTTCTCAAAATGTTAGTTTTTGGTTTAATGCAAAGTTAGATCAAGTAGATCCTAATATCATTAAAATCACGATACCGTTTGGGATAATTGGAATAATTTTAGCACTGTTAATATCAAAATCTATTACCATTCTTTCATTAGGCGAAGAGGTTTCTATTAATTTAGGGCAGCGTACAAAACTAGTCAAAGCGATGGCAATTTTATCAGTTATCTTTTTAACAGGAACAGCAGTTGCTTTAGTGGGGAAAGTTGGTTTTGTAGGTTTAATTATTCCGCACATTACCCGCTTTATAATTGGGGTAGATTATAAGTGGATTTTGCCATGTGCAGGTGTTATTGGTGGCGTTTTCTTAGCGTTATGTGACGTTTTGAGTAGATTTGTAAACTATCCATTTGAAACACCTATTGGAGTCGTTACCTCCTTAATTGGAATTCCTTTCTTCCTTTATTTAATCCGTACTAGAGGAGGAGAGAGACATGCTTAAAAGTTCAAGTCAACGTTTCGGAATGACGATGGGGATTATTATATTTTTAATTTTTGTTGCTATTTATATTAGTTTAACGAACGGTACGTTTGATATTACGATTACGGATGTATTTAAAACACTTTTTAGAATTGATCCAGTACCAGAACATGATCTAGTTATCTTTGATTTTCGTCTTCCACGCATCGTAATTGCTGGGTTAGTAGGATTAGGCCTCGGCGTTGCAGGTGCTGTTATTCAAGGGATTACGAGAAATGGATTGGCAGACCCAGGTATTTTAGGCGTAAATGCAGGAGCAGGAACAGCGATCGTCATTTTTATGTTTTTCTTTCAAGGACAATTAAAAAGCACAGACTGGGTTTCTATTATGATGATGCCAATGTTTGGTTTAGTAGGCGGATTAGGTGCAGCTATCATCATTTATCTGTTTTCTTGGAAAAACGGTAAATTAGATTCGCAGCGACTTTTATTAACAGGGATTGCAATTGGATCAGGATTTGGAGCCTTTTCTATGTACTTATCACTCAAAATGAAGTCAACTGATTTTGAAATGGCCGCAGTGTGGGTGTCTGGAAGCATATATAGTGCGAACTGGAAGTATATTGTGGCTATGTTACCATGGCTTATTATCTTAATTCCGCTTATACAAAAGAAAGCTTATTTATTAGATTTATTTCAATTGGAAGAAACGAGTATTACAAGTTTAGGTGTTTCAGTAGAAAGAGAGAAATCGATTTTACTATTAAGTAGTATCGGGCTTGTGAGCGCATGTGTTGCTGTTTCAGGGAGTATCGGTTTTATTGGCTTAATGGCACCGCATATAGCGAAAAGGCTTGTCGGTATTCAACATAAGTATATAATTCCTACGTGCGGCGTAATCGGAATGTTTCTTGTAATTGCTTCAGACTTTATTGCGAAAACAGTTTTCACACCTGTAGAGCTACCTGTTGGAATCGTTATTTCTATTGTCGGTGTACCGTATTTCTTATATTTACTTTATATGGCGAAAGCGTAAGAGGAGGAATAAAAGTGAGTATTTTAAGTGCAAAAAATTTAGAAACAAGTTATGAAAAGCTTACAGTGTTTCGCGATTTAAATGTGGAAATACAAGAAGGAAAAGTAACGACAATTATAGGCCCAAACGGTTGCGGTAAATCGACATTGTTAAAAACAATGGGAAGAATTTTAAAACAAAAAAGTGGAAAAGTATATTTGCAAGGGCAAGATTTACATACAATTCCAACGAAAGAAATTGCGAAGCAGTTAGCTTTACTCCCGCAAACTCCAATTGCACCAGGTGAACTTAAAGTGGAAGAATTAATTTCTTATGGACGCTATCCACATCGCAATAACGTAAATAAGTTAACGACAAAAGATAAAGAAATGATTGATTGGGCATTAGATATAACGAAAACTTCTGAATTTCGAACGAGACAAATTGCAAATTTATCAGGCGGTCAAAGACAAAAGGTATGGCTAGCGATGGCATTAGCACAAGAGACAGAAGTGTTGCTATTAGATGAGCCAACTACATACCTTGATATGTCTCATCAATTAGATGTATTACAAATTGTGGAGAAGTTAAATAAAGAACATAATTGTACGGTTGTTATGGTATTACATGATATTAACCATGCATCAAGGTTTTCAGATGAAATTATTGCAATGAAGGAAGGCGAAATTGTTACAACTGGTAGCCCAGAAGAAATCATTACAAATGAAGTGTTAAAAGAAGTATTTCATATTGATGCGCGTGTCATGATTGATCCGTATAATGGGGCTCCTGTTTGTTTCGGTTACGATAGCGTTGTATCTCAAGAAGAAAAAATCGAAATATATGTAACAAGTTAAAAGGGGGGGATAGGGTGAATACTACAATTGAAAAACAGCAGATTATAACATCTAATACAGAGCAGTGGAAAATGTATTCAAAATTAGAAGGTAAGGAATATCAAATTCATATTTCAAAGCCGAGGCAACCAGCACCGGATTCAGGATATCCTGTCATTTACGTATTAGATGGCAATGCCTTTTTTCAAACATTTCATGAAGCAGTTAAAATACAATCAGTAAGAGCGGAAAAAACCGGTGTTTCACCAGCTATTATAGTAGGAGTGGGTTATCCAATTGAAGGCGCATTTTCAGGGGAAGAAAGATGCTATGATTTTACGCCTAGCGTAATTTCAAAAGATGCCCCTTTAAAACCAGGCGGTAAACCGTGGCCTAAAACAGGAGGAGCACATAATTTCTTTACTTTTATTGAAGAAGAATTGAAGCCGCAAATTGAAAAGAATTTTGAGATTGATAAAAGTAAGCAAACGTTATTTGGACATTCTTTAGGTGGACTATTTGCTTTGCATATACTATTTACAAACTTAAATGCTTTTCAAAATTATTTTATTAGTAGTCCATCTATATGGTGGAATAATAAATCCGTATTTGAAAAAGAAGAGAACCTTATACATGAATTAAACAATGCTAAGTTTGAAACAGGAGTGTTCCTTACAGTTGGGTCACTAGAACGAGAGCATATGGTTGTAGGTGCAAATGAATTATCAGAGCGCCTTCTCCAAGTAACCCACGATAAACTTAAATTTAAGTTTTATGAAGCTGAAGGGGAGAATCATGCATCTGTTGTGCCGACGTCTTTAAGTAAAGGGTTGAGGTTTATTAGTTACGTATAGGAAAGAAGGTAAGCAATTGCTTACCTTTTTTTCCTTATTGTTTAAAGGCAACGTATCCATCAATTAAAAAACTAGTGAAAAAGCGAGTCATTTGAGTAAAGCCACATTCCTTCATGATAGTTAATAAATTAGCTATGAAAGCTTATAGTTTTACAATGCGTGAGAAGCAAGTAATACGTAAAATTCTTACAGGTATGTCGACAAAGGAATTAGCCGAAGAACTTTGTATATCTATATACACGGTACAAGATCATTTAAAATCCATTTTTGAAAAGACTGGGGTAAGTAGCAGAAATGAACTTGTGTGGGAAGTATTTTCGAAGTTTTGCTTTGATGCCACTGAATGAAAATAAAACAAGTCTACAAAGATCACATGAAGTACGGTGGATGAGTTGTAGAATTGAGCTTAAAAAGGTTATGGATGAAACATTCCATAACCTTTTTTAATATGTAGAATTGTCCTTTTTGAAAGTTTTGTTTCAACTTTTCGTCTAAAGAGACAAAAAGTTGTCACAAATCGGTCACAATTAGCATAAACATAAAATAGACGAAATGAACTTATTTCCAAAAAGGCTTGGTTTATTCCAATCATGATTCTTAGAGCTGAAAAAGCATGGATTAAAAGTTCACTATATTCCCAAGGAGGTAGATCGTATGAAAACTATTCTTGCTATCGCTGGACTTATTTGGGTTCTATCGCATGGCATCCCAATTTATGAAGGAGAACAAATTCGCAGTGCTCTAAATAAAAATTTTAATGAATATCATATCATTGATCGGCAAGATAATGTTGTGACAGTTCGAGTAAATGACTGTTTTCATACGGTAACCGTTGAAGGAACTTCAGTAGTGAATGATACAAAAGTATGTGATCAGCAATAATTATATATGGAAAGAAAAAATTCTCGAATTAAATATCTGAAAATTAAAATTTAAGCATTATAGACGAAGAATAAGCGGGGGCGGGTAATCCCCGCTTATTCTTGTTTCACTTTATTGAATTTTGATGAGAGATATCATGATTTTTTTGACAAAAAGGAAAGGGTATACTGAAAATTGAGATTAAGAAGCTAATGAGTTGTTAAGAATAATCATAAAGTGTAAATATACTCTTATGGGGTATCATGCGTAGATATTTAATGCTATAATTGGTATACTCATAAAAACAATTGTTTTATTGGATGAAGAGAAACTTTAAGAAGGTGATAATATGGATCATAAAGAGCATGAAGCAGTAACACATAGATCAGAAAAAGAAAAAGAACAGATTATAAATAGATTAAAGAGAATTGAAGGACAGGTTCGCGGTATTCAAAACATGATTGAAAATGATCGTTATTGCGTAGATATTTTAGTGCAAATTTCAGCGATTAATGCAGCGATGAAAAAAGTAGGAATGGGCGTTCTCAAAAATCATACGAGTCATTGTGTTTCAGGAGCTATTAAAAATGGAAATGGTGACGAAGCAATTGAAGAATTAATGACAGTATTTGAACGTTTTTCAAAAGCGTAAAAACAAGCTAGTATTTAACTGGCTTGTTTTTTTGTTTACCCTTATATTGGATTTTGGTGTATTGTAGTGAAAAAGTGTGTGTAAAATAAACTTTTAGAAAATAATTGAAAAATCATGATATAAAACCATTGATTACCTTAGGGGGGTATGGTAAGATGTAATTGTGATTAACAAACAATGAATAAACAAGAGGAGGATTTTAAATGGAACAGTTAACATTACAAGTTGAAGGTATGTCTTGTGGACATTGTGTAAATGCTATCGAAAGCAGTGTGAAAGAGCTAAACGGTGTTGAACAAGTGAAGGTTCAATTAGCAGAAGGAACTGTTGAAGTTACTATCGACTCGTCTGCTGTAACATTAAAAGATATCGTTGCTGTAATCGAAGATCAAGGATACGATGTTCAATAATTATTTTTAGATATGGAAATAAATCGTACTTTAAATGGAGTACGATTTATTTTGCTAATAATTATACCTCATAAGGGTATATAGAGGTGAGAGACATGGATGAAAAAAAAGAGGCCAATCTTCAAATATCAGGAATGACATGTGCGGCATGTGCAAATAGAATTGAAAAAGGTCTAAAAAGAGTAGAAGGTGTTCATGAGGCAAATGTAAATTTTGCGCTTGAAAAAACAAAAATAATGTACGATCCAACTAAAACAAATCCGCAACAATTTAAAGAAAAAGTTGAATCATTAGGATATGGAATTGTAAGTGATAAAGCTGAATTTACTGTTTCAGGAATGACATGTGCAGCATGTGCAAATAGAGTTGAAAAGCGTTTAAATAAGTTAGATGGTGTGAACAAGGCGACAGTAAATTTTGCTTTAGAATCAGCCACAGTAGACTTTAATCCTGATGAAGTTAATGTAAATGAAATGAAGAGCGCGATTACGAAGCTAGGATATAAATTAGAAGTGAAACCAGATGATCAAGATGCATCAACTGATCATCGATTACAAGAAATTGAAAGACAAAAGAAGAAGTTTATTATTTCGTTTATTTTATCTTTCCCATTATTATGGGCAATGGTTAGTCATTTCTCATTTACGTCGTTTATTTATTTACCAGATATGTTAATGAACCCTTGGGTGCAACTAGCACTTGCAACTCCTGTTCAATTTATCATTGGTGGACAGTTTTATGTTGGGGCTTATAAAGCGTTACGTAATAAAAGTGCTAATATGGATGTTCTCGTGGCGCTTGGAACGTCTGCCGCTTATTTCTATAGTGTATATTTAAGTATTCAATCTATTGGTTCTTCGGAACATATGACAGATTTATATTTTGAAACGAGTGCGGTACTTATTACATTAATTATTTTAGGTAAATTATTTGAAGCGAAAGCAAAAGGGCGCTCATCAGAAGCGATTAAAAAATTGATGGGTTTACAAGCGAAGACAGCTACAGTAGTGCGAGATGGAACAGAAATAAAAATTTTGATTGAAGAAGTAGTAGCTGGTGATATCGTCTATGTAAAGCCTGGTGAAAAAATACCAGTAGATGGTGAGATTGTAGAAGGTAAGTCAGCGATTGATGAATCGATGTTAACGGGTGAAAGTATTCCTGTTGATAAGTCAATTGGGGATGTAGTAATAGGTTCGACAATGAATAAAAATGGTTTTTTAAAAGTGAAAGCAACTAAAGTAGGCAGAGATACTGCATTAGCTCAAATTATTAAAGTAGTAGAAGAGGCACAAGGTTCAAAAGCTCCTATTCAAAGGGTAGCAGATCAAATTTCAGGTATTTTCGTACCGGTTGTAGTTGTGATTGCGATTATCACATTTGCAGTATGGATGATATTTGTTACACCTGGTGATTTTGGCGGAGCACTTGAGAAAATGATAGCCGTACTTGTTATCGCATGTCCATGTGCATTAGGTCTTGCAACGCCTACATCTATTATGGCAGGATCAGGAAGATCGGCTGAGTATGGTATTTTATTTAAAGGTGGAGAGCATTTAGAAGCAACGCACTGGTTAGATACGGTTATTTTAGATAAAACGGGTACAGTGACAAATGGGAAGCCGGTGTTAACAGATGTAATTGTGGCAGATGGATTCAATGAAAATGAACTGCTTAGATTAGTAGGGGCAGCAGAAAGAAATTCTGAACATCCACTTGCAGAAGCGATTGTAGAAGGCATTAAAGAAAAGAAAATTGATATCCCAAGTTCAGAAATGTTTGAAGCAATTCCAGGATTCGGTATCGAATCAGTTGTAGAAGGAAAACAATTATTAATTGGCACACGTCGATTAATGAAGAAATTCAATATTGATATTGAAGAAGTTTCAAAATCAATGGAAGCGCTAGAACGAGAAGGAAAAACAGCAATACTCATTGCAATCGATAAAGAATATGCTGGTATAGTTGCCGTTGCAGATACTGTAAAAGATACTTCAAAAGCAGCTATCACAAGGCTTAAGAAAATGGGTCTAGACGTTGTTATGATTACAGGAGATAATACACAAACTGCTCAGGCGATTGCAAAGCAAGTTGGAATTGATCACGTAATTGCAGAAGTATTGCCAGAAGGAAAAGCAGAAGAAGTGAAAAAACTGCAAGGAAATGGTAAGAAAGTAGCGATGGTTGGAGATGGGATAAATGATGCTCCTGCTCTTGCTACAGCAAACATTGGTATGGCAATTGGAACGGGAACGGATGTAGCGATGGAAGCAGCGGATATAACGTTAATCCGCGGTGACTTAAATAGTATTGCTGATGCGATCTTTATGAGTAAAATGACGATAAGAAATATTAAACAAAATTTATTCTGGGCATTAGCTTATAATGCGTTAGGAATTCCAATTGCGGCATTAGGCTTCTTAGCCCCTTGGGTTGCTGGAGCAGCGATGGCATTTAGTTCTGTATCCGTTGTATTAAATGCATTACGATTACAAAGAGTTAAATTAAAATCTTAAAAAACTACATTAAGTAATTGAATAGAATTAAAAAACAATACTTTGAATAAGTATTGTTTTTTGTTCGTATAGAAATTAAAACGATATAATAAAGAAGAATTATTAAATCTTATGTAGTAGAAAAGTTAAGAGGTAGTTTGGTAAGGAGACTTATATATGTTAAAAGATATTATAATTAGAACATTTCAGAAAGAAGATTTAAATCAAGTATTACAATTGTTCTATGAAACAGTTCATACGGTTAATGCAAAAGATTATAATGAGTTACAGCTACAGGCATGGGCACCAGATCGACTAGAGGGAGAAAGCTGGTTACAGTCTTTAGAGAAGAATATTAGTTATGTAGCGGATTATAACGGTGTGATAGTGGGATTTGGGGATTATAATGATGAGCATTACGTAGATCGTTTATTTACACATAAAGATTATCAAGGAAAAAGGATAGCTTCCTACATACTACAGAAGTTAGAAAAAGAAGCAGTAAACTTGGGGCATGGGGAGATATATACAGAGGCGAGTATTACAGCAAAACCTTTCTTTGAAAGTAAAGGTTTTATTTGCATAAAGGAACAAAAGAAACAGCAAAATGGTCAGATTTTTATTAATTATGTAATGAAAAAATAGCCCTCTCGTAAACGAGAAGGCTATTTTTTCATTATTTTACAGCTTCTTTAAGTTCTTTACCAGCTTTGAAAGCAGGTACTTTAGAAGCTGCGATTTGCATTTCTTCACCAGTTTGTGGGTTACGGCCTGTACGAGCAGCTCTTTCGCGAACTTCGAATGTACCGAATCCGATAAGTTGTACTTTCTCGCCAGCAGCTAAAGTGTTAGTGATTGATTCTACTACAGTTTGTACAACTACAGTAGCTTCTTTTTGAGAAATCTCAGCATTTTGTGCTACGTTTTTAATTAATTCTGTTTTGTTCATGTTTTTCACCTCATATGTAAATAATGCTATTTAAGTTGTTATTATAACGTATAAAACATTCGAGAACAAGTGTACGTACATATATTCGTAAAAAAAATGAAATTTGTAATATTTTTGAGAGCTACTTTATAGACATTCAATTTAAGCGGATACAGATTTTTTCTTTAATGCAGTTTGCTCTTTATTGGAAGGGAGTTTCTTATTATAGGATATGAAATAAGGTAATGCTACAAATAACATACCTCCTACTAAGTTTCCGAAGAAAACAAAAATGAAGTTTGGAAAATATTCAATCCAAGTTAAATGACCGGCAAAAATTGCAGCTGGGATGACAAACATATTGGCTACAACGTGTTGAAATCCAATCGCAACAAAAGTCATAACTGGGAACCAAATACCGATAATCTTTCCGATAAATTCTTTACTTCCCATACTGAGCCAAACAGCTAAACAAACGAGCCAATTACATCCGATTGCAGAAATAAATGCTTGCAATGGTGTATCTTGTAGTTTCGCTTGAGCGATAGAAATAGTTTTCGCTAAAAAAGCTCCTTCAGTTAAGCCGACGATATGACCGAAAAAATAGGCTACGAATACAGCTCCTATGAAATTGCTAAATGTAACAATAACTAAATTTCGTATGAAATAAAATAAAGTAATTTTCTTTTGGAGCCAGGCCATAGAAACTGTCATCATGTTACCAGTTACTAGTTCACCGCCTGCAAGAATAACGAGAATAAGACCAACAGGGAATACAGCAGCGCCTAGAAAACTAGAAAATGATCCCCAATATTTTGGCATTGTCCCAATAACATGGATATCAAGTAAATACCCTAATGCGATAAAAGCACCACCAAAAAAACCAAGAATTAGCATAGGGAGCAATGATAAATGAGCTTTTTTCCTTCCTGAATTGGCAGCAAGTTCCGTAATTTCTTCTGGTGTAAATACAGACATGAATAATCCCTCCGTAATAAAATGATGGAATGAATAGAAAAAATTTCGAAAATCTATGTATTATAAAAATATGTTATGACTTCTGTATAAAATTGTCAAAGTGAATAGAGAGGGAATTACATTCATGTGATAACATTGTTCATGTTGTCACATGAATGTAACAATAAGGATTTAAAGTGTTTCTAGAGGTGAAAACATGAATACGAATCATGTAAAAAAAGAACGGAAAAAATCAATCGTAAAGATATTTATTATTAGTTTTATAAGTATATTAATGATACCAGTAAGTTTGTATTATTATGCGACAGAAATAGAACGAAAATTAGTAACAGTTACGTGGAATGAAATAGAAGCTTCTGCAATTCCTAAAGAATTTAATAATAAAAAAATATTACAGTTTTCAGATGTACATTTAGGACCAGAGTTTACACTGAAACAACTTGAACATTTAGTGGAGAAGATGAATGAATTACATCCAGATATAGTAGTTTTTACCGGAGATTTAATAGATAAATTTGGGTCTTATAGTGCGGAAAGAGAAGAAGCGAAGGCTATTTTGCAGAAAATTTACGCTCCCTTAGGGAAATATGCTGTGTTTGGGAATCATGATAGGGGCGGGGGCGGTAGTTTATTTTACAAAAAATATATGGAGGAAGCTGGTTTTTCTGTATTAGTAAATGAAGTGCAGAAAATTAAAGTGGAAAACGGCAAATATATTACAATATCAGGTTTGGATGATTTTCTATTAGGGAAGCCGCAAATAGATTCAACTTTAAAAAACTTGAAACAAAATGATTTCAACATGTTATTAGTACATGAGCCGGATGTTGTAACCAAAATAAATCGTTACCCAGTTGATCTTCAACTGTCAGGACATAGTCACGGAGGGCAAGTCCAAATTCCTTTTGTAGGTCCGTTAATTACTACCAAACTAGCTGAGAACTATGTTGAAGGTATGTATGAAGTAGAGGGGAAGAGTAAGCCGTTATATTTATATGTAAATCGTGGCATTGGGACTACTAGGATGCCTGTTAGATTTTGGAGTGTACCTGAACTTTCAGTTTTTGTGTTGAAGCAAAATAGTGACTAGAATAGTAGGAGGACTTTTAGAGAAAGTTCTCTTTTTTTATTGATTAAATACTGAATGTTATGTAAGTTTTATTTAAAATGTTAAATAAAGAAAGGGGAATTTCTATGATAGAAACATGGCATAAAGAATTGGAAAGTTTATATAACCAAATAGTTTCATGGCGAAGAGATTTTCATCAATATCCAGAGCTATCGTTTCAAGAAATAGAAACGCCGAGAAAAATAGCTGAAATCTTAAAAAGTTTTCATATTAATGTGAAAACAAATATCGGGGGTAGAGGGGTAATCGGCGTAATTGAAGGTGGAAGACCTGGGAAGCCGATAGCGCTACGTGCTGATTTTGATGAACAAGCAATGTTAATTGGTGGTAAATTACTTTTAAGTCTTGTGAATAGTTATGTAAGAGATGAAAAAGAATCTTTTCATCATGTAGAAGTGAAAAAGTAATTTACATAAATAAAAAACAACAATAGGTTATTTAACCTATTGTTGTTTTTTATTATTTTTGCAAGGGAATCGCATCAAAATATGTTCTATAGTTATTAGAGAATTCAAAGTTGTTTTTTGCATCCCAATTAATAGACCAAGACATTAGGCCGCGGAATGCAGGGTAGCCACTCTGATTTGAAAGCTTATACTTTCCTCCGAAAGGAATTCCTTTAATGATATAATCTAAAGCTTTTTTCATTTCAGTTGGAGAAATATATCCGCCACTTGGAGCGGCCGCTGGTGCTGCAGGAAGTCCAATCATGACTTGATCCGAACGAAGAGCTGGGAAAATGTTATTTGGATTACCACCTACAGGAAAACCATGTAAGAGCATATCTGCCATAGCGACTTCGTAGTCTGCAGTACCTTGATTGTAGTTATTACCGTCCATTCCAATCCCGCTACCAGCATTGTAGTGTTGAACATGAATGTATGTTAGTTTGTCTTTCACTCCGTAAATAATTGGTAAATATGCACCCCATATGCTTCCATATGCGCTATAACCGCCTTGAACATAAGCTGTTTCAGGAGCCATGCTTAATAGAAAATTTGGACCATAATGATCTGAGATTGTCCGAATAGCTGAAATAAGATTTACGATTTGAGGAGTCGTTGGATTTTTGAAATTAGTGTCATTACCGTTTAAGTAAATTCCTGATTCAAGGTCAATATCTATTCCATCAAAACCGTATTTATCAATTAGAGATTGTATGGAATTAATAAAACGTTGCTTAGCGGCATTATCAGGAAGTAAAACGACCCCATTTTGTCCACCTATTGAAAGAACTACTTTCTTTCCTTTGCTTTTTAAATAAGCAATATCTGATTTGAATTCTGCATCCGTACCATACACAGGAGAAAATTCAACAGTGGAACGATCACCACCAGTTTCACCGAAAGATACATTGAGTACATCCCATTTTGGTGAAACGTCTCTTAATTTAATAATGCCAGTACCGTTATCAAAGTTATGCCAGTATCCAACAAGTAATTTTGATCCTAAATTGTTTGCTGCTTGTGTTTGAAAAGGGGATAGCGGTAGCAGTAAGAACATTACTAAAATACAACAAAAAAATTTGAACTTGTTTAACATATCAACACTCCTATACAAAAAGTTGTCTAGATGTATAATCTTGTTTATTTAATAATATCTGAAAATTCTTTCTTTTGTAAGAGGGCTATAATTTTCTCAACAATTGTGTGTGGGAAAGTATTAAACCTAATGAAATAATTTTTGAAGGAAGCTGAATTGCAATTGTTAAATTCAGAATATTTTGATATATTTTAAAGTATAGAACAAAATCTTTCACACAGTACTCTTACATAAATTTCAAAATTTAGTTTGGAAGGGGATGTACAAGAGTTGGATAAAAATCTAAAGAAAGACCTTAAAATACGCCACATTACAATGATCTCAATTGGCGGCGTAATAGGAGCTGGTTTGTTTATTGGAAGTGGTGCAGTTGTACATTCGGCAGGACCAGGTTCTATCGTTTCATATGCATTAGCAGGACTTCTAGTCATTTTCGTCATGAGAATGCTAGGAGAAATGGCAGCTGTTAATCCGACAAGTGGTTCATTTGCAACGTATGCAAGAGAAGCAATTGGTCCATGGGCGGGTTATACAATAGGCTGGTTATACTGGTTTTTCTGGGTAATTGTTATTGCAATAGAAGCCACAGCAGGTGCTGGTATTATCCAATATTGGATTCCACAAATACCGCTATGGTTATTAAGTTTAATATTAACAATTTTATTAACGTTGACGAACGTTTTTTCGGTGAAATCATTTGGAGAGTTTGAATATTGGTTTTCTTTTATTAAAGTAATAAGTATTGTTTTGTTCCTTTGCCTAGGTCTTGCTGTTATTTTAGGATTTGTTCCAGGAACAGAAGCACCCGGCACTTCGAATTTAATTGGACAAGGTGGATTTATGCCAAACGGTATAAGTTCGGTATTGCTTGGAATTACTGTTGTTATATTTTCATTTATGGGATCAGAGATTGTAGCAGTAGCGGCTGGTGAATCTGCAGAACCTGTAAAAGCAGTAAAAACAGCAACAAACAGTGTGATTTGGCGTATTCTTGTATTTTTTATTGGGTCTATAGCGGTAGTTGTTACGCTACTGCCATGGAATTCAGCAAACATATTAAAAAGTCCATTTGTAGCTGTACTTGAACATATAGGAATACCAGCGGCAGCACAAATTATGAATTTTATCGTTTTAACAGCTGTACTTTCTTGCTTAAATTCAGGTTTATATACAAACTCAAGAATGCTTTTTTCAATGGCAGAAAGAGGAGATGCGCCAAAGTCATTTTTAAAATTGAACAGTAGTGGTGTTCCTGTTCGAGCGGTTTTATTTGGAACTTTCTTCGCTTATATTGGAGTTGTTTTTAGTTACATTTCTCCAGATAAAGTCTTTTTGTTTTTAGTGAATGCATCTGGCGGGATTGCGTTACTAGTTTATCTCGTTATTGCAGTTTCGCATTTAAAGATGCGTAAAAAAATGGGGAAAGTGGAACAACAAAATTTGAAAGTGAAAATGTGGCTTTTTCCGTATGTAACGTATGTTACAATTGCCGCTATTATAGTGGTTTTAGTTGCGATGCTCGCAATTGATTCTTTACGTTCACAAGCACTTTTAACAATGTTTGTTACTGTTCTTATCATACTTTCGTATTTTATTTTTAATAGAAATAAAAATAGCACAGTTTTGAATCCTAAAAGTAAGAATGAGGAATCTGTTCGATTCTAATTTTCTTGTTTTCGAAGAGAGTTACACCCAATCATTGCTATAAAAGAATCATATATAATCATAGAAACAAGTAATTACTATTGTCATAGTGGATATAAACTTTTTTCTTGACTTTTTATACGAAGGCGAGCAGAATGGTAAAAAAGGAAGGGGGGATGATGATGGAAGAGTACGTATTAGAGCTGTATAACCTGTTATATACGACAGAATGGCAAGATATTGTTTCGTTTCTAGGAATAGTATTTTGCATGAAAATTGTAATTGTATATATGGAAGAGCAAGGTATGTTCTATTCCTTCTCATCTCCGTTCGATGTGCAGCGCGAGCCGTTGCTAAACTATGCCAATGTGAATTACGAACAATTTCCTTTTGTAGTTTTCTTTATGATTCGATTTATAACAGCAATTGTAAAGAAGAAGGAAAGTGATGATGAAGAGTGCCACGCAACTTGTAAGGTAGCTAACGTTTTTTAAGCTAAATACAAGGAGGAGATTTATATGTGGTTTCGATTTCTTATGATTGGTTTCTTTTCATTAACAGCAATTTCATTAATGGGATATCAAGTGTCTGAAATTTTTCAAGCATATAGCGATACATTTTTTAATAAAAATTAATCGCGTTGCTATTTGAATAATAAAGCGATAAAATCCTTCTTAAGAAGTTTTATTAAGAAGGATTTTTTTCTTTGTCTTGTCTTGCTGTGTCAAACTATTGTCACATTTACACTGTGAATAATATGTTAAAATAGTGAGGTTATGTATACATACTTGAAGGAAGAGGGAGTGACCATTTTGGTGGATCAATCAACAAATCAGAAAAGCTATGCTCCTATTGTGATAACGCTTTCTGTAATTGTAAATGCGATTATTTTATTTTTGTTCTTTGGACCTGTTGGCTATGAAGGAGAAGTCCATTTTGATGTAACAATTTTACCAATGTTAAATGCGATTTTTAATAGCTTTACGTTCGTATTCTTATTAGCAGCTTTATACTCTATTATTAAAAAGAATGTGAAAATGCACCGTGGTTTTATCCTCGCAGCATTTACAACGACGTTGCTATTTTGTGTTTCTTATTTATCGTATCATTACTTGGCGCCAGCAACACATTTTGGCGGAGAAGGGTTCATTAAATATGTGTACTTCATTATTTTAATTACGCATATTATCCTTGCAGCAATTATCGTACCACTTGCATTGTTTGCGCTTGTATTTGGTTTTACAAATCAATTAACACGTCACCGTAAAATTGTACGTTGGACGATGCCGATTTGGTTATATGTAAGTTTATCTGGTGTTATTGTTTACTTAATGATCTCACCTTATTACCAATAAAAAATCTCAGCCTGTAGGCTGGGATTTTTTTATTAAGCAAATATTTTTGTGAAATGAAAAAAATATGGTATACAAAAGTATAGTTGCTTTTCATATAGAAGGGATGGTAAAGAAATATGCAAAATTTTGTATTTCGTAATCCAACGAAACTTATTTTCGGTAAAGGTCAATTAGAACAGTTAAAAACTGAAATTCCACAGTTCGGTAAAAAAGTTCTTCTCGTATACGGGGGAGGCAGCATTAAAAGAAACGGTATTTATGATAATGTAATTTCTATTTTAAAGGATATAAATGCAGAAGTATTTGAATTGACAGGTGTTGAACCGAATCCACGTGTATCAACTGTAAAGAAAGGGATTCAAATTTGTAAAGAAAATGGTGTTGAATTTATTTTAGCAGTTGGTGGAGGAAGTGTGATCGACTGTACGAAGGCAATTGCAGCTGGTAGTAAGTACGATGGAGATGTATGGGATATTGTAACGAAAAAAACATTTGCTAATGAGGCATTACCATTTGGTACTGTACTTACTCTTGCAGCAACAGGATCTGAAATGAATGCAGGCTCGGTAATTACAAACTGGGAAACGAATGAAAAGTATGGATGGGGTAGCCCGGTTACTTTCCCGCAGTTTTCAATTTTAGATCCAGTTCATACTACTTCTGTACCGAAAGATCAAACAATTTACGGTATGGTAGATATTATGTCGCACGTATTAGAACAATATTTCCATCATGGAACGAATACAGAACTACAAGATCGTTATTGTGAAGCTGTTTTAAAAACAGTAATTGAGACAGCACCTAAGCTTTTAAGTGATTTAGAAAATTATGAGCATAGAGAAACTATTTTATATTGTGGTACTATGGCGTTAAACGGCATTTTAGCGATGGGAGTAAAAGGAGATTGGGCGACTCATAATATTGAGCATGCAGTTTCTGCTGTTCATGATATACCACACGGGGGTGGCCTTGCGATTTTATTCCCGAACTGGATGAAACATGTTGTAGAGGAAAATGTAAGTCGTTTTAAACAGTTCGCTATTCGTGTATTTGATATAGAAACAGATGGCAAAACAGATAAAGAAGTGGCTTTAGAAGGAATTAAGGCACTGCGTCAATTTTGGACTTCAATTGAAGCGCCAGCAACATTAGCTGATTACGGTATTGGAGAAAATGAAATTGATATAATGGCTAATAAAGCGATGGCGTATGGTGAATTTGGTAACTTTAAAAAATTAAATAAAGATGATGTTTTAAGTATATATAAAGCTTCTTTATAAGTGAATTTAGAAAAGAAACCTATTTGATTGTTTAATCGAATAGGTTTCTTTTTGCTGTTTATAAATGTTTATGGGTGTTTTTTGATTATTTTTGATTGTTTGTGGTTGATTTTTGTGACCGTTTTCATTATACTGTAATCAAAGAAGAGGTGAATAAAATGTTAACTCCTGAACGTCATCAAATGATATTGCAACTTGTAAAAGAACAGAAAGTTGTAAAATTACAGCAATTAGTTGAAAGAACAGAAAGCTCTGAGTCGACAATTCGCCGTGATTTAGCACAATTGGAAAAGCAAAGGTTATTAAAAAGAGTTCATGGTGGTGCCGCTGTTTTAACAGGAAAAGGGCAAGAACCAACGATGGTTGAAAAATCATCCAAAAACATTCAAATAAAACAACAAATTGCTAATTATGCGGCTAGCGTTATTGAACAAGGTGATTGTATTTATTTAGATGCAGGAAGTACAACATTTGAAATGATTCCATTTTTAATAAATAAAGATGTGACTGTCGTTACGAATGGACTTATGCATATTGAAGCTTTAGTTGAAAATAATATTCGTGCGTATTTACTAGGTGGAATGATGAAGAGTAGGACGAAAGCTTTAATCGGTGCTATGGCACAGGAAAGTATGCAGAAGTATCGTTTTGATAAATGTTTTTTAGGTGCAAATGGTGTACATGAACAGCTTGGCTTTACAACGCCAGATCCAGAAGAAGCGCTCTTAAAACAAATGGCATTAACATTAGCAAACGAAGGATATTTCTTAATTGATGAAAGTAAGTTTTCAGAAGTTGCGTTTGCGAAAATTGCAAATGTTGAAGATGCAAATATTATTACAAACCATTTAGAAATTGATTTAGAAAAATATAAAAAACAAACCAATGTAATTGAGGCTGATAAACAATGATCTATACAGTTACTTTAAACCCATCTATTGATTATGTAGTGCAAGTTCCTTCTTTTGATTTAGGAACAATAAATCGAGCGGAGAAAGATATGAAGTTTCCTGGAGGAAAAGGAATTAATGTTTCTCGTGTTCTTCAGCGTTTAGGTGTTAAAAATATAGCACTTGGATTTACTGGTGGATTTACTGGTCAATTTATTAAAGAGGTATTACATGATGAAGGTGTAACAACAAACTTCGTCCAAGTAGATGAAGATACTCGCATTAATGTGAAAATAAAAGGGAAAGAAGAAACAGAATTAAATGGCCAAGGTCCTATTGTAACAAAAGAGCAGTTCGAACGGTTAATGAAAAAAATTGAGAGTATGCAACCTGGAGATTGTGTTGTACTCGCTGGGAGTGTACCGGTCTCTATTCCAAGTACTTTTTACGAATCAATTGCTGCGTTTGGATCTGAAAAAGGTATTCGTGTAGTAGTAGATGCAAGTGGAAGTGCACTGCAACATGTAATTAAAAATAAGCCATTTTTAATTAAGCCAAACCATCATGAACTTGGTGAGTTGTTTGGAGTGGAGCTTTCAACAGTAGAGGACGTTTTACCTTATGGAAGAAAATTAATTGAACAAGGTGTAAAACACGTTATCGTATCGATGGCTGGAGAGGGAGCTTTATTATTTACGGCAGAAGGTATATATGAAGCGACTGTTCCAAAAGGTGTTGTAATTAATTCAGTTGGGGCCGGAGATTCTCTTGTTGCAGGATTTGTAGGCAAATATGAACAGACAAAGGATATTGAAAAGGCATTTCAATACGGCGTTGCAACAGGGAGTGCAACAGCATTTTCAGCTGATTTATGTGAGAAGGAAAAAGTAGAAGAATTATTGTCGCAAGTAATTGTAGCTAAGCGATAGGGGGAAGCAACATATGAAAATTACAGAATTATTAAAAAGGGATACAGTCATTATGGATTTGACAGCTTCAAATAAAGAAGCTGTCATAGATGAACTAGTTGAGAAATTAAACGGGGCAAATCGTTTAAATAGTAAAACGGAATTTAAAGAAGCTATTTTAAAGCGGGAGTCCCAAAGTACGACTGGAATAGGGGAAGGTATTGCAATACCTCATGCGAAGACAAAGGCTGTTAAACAACCATCGATTTGTTTTGGTAGAAGTGTAAGCGGTATCAATTATGAGTCGCTTGATGGACAGCCAGCACACTTATTCTTTATGATTGCTGCAAGTGAAGGAGCGAATAATACTCATTTAGAAACGTTGTCTCGTTTATCGACATTATTAATGGATGAAGGGTTTCGCAAGCAACTATTAGAAGCGAAGGATGAAAGTGAGCTTCTTCAACTATTTGATGAAAAAGAGAATGAAAAAGAAGAAGAGATTGAAGTTGCACAACCAGAAGGAAATGAACCGTACGTACTTGCTGTTACAGCTTGCCCAACTGGAATCGCTCACACATATATGGCGGCGGATAGCTTAAAAGCAAAAGCGGCAGAGTTAGGAGTAGCGATTAAAGTTGAAACAAACGGATCAACAGGTATTAAAAACGGTTTAACGAAAGAGGATATTGAACGTGCAACAGCTATTATTGTTGCGGCAGATAAACAAGTAGAAATGAATCGTTTTGCTGGTAAACATGTCATTCAAGTGCCAGTTGCTGATGGGATTAGAAAAACGGAAAATCTGCTTAAACGAGCTGTCAAACAAGATGCACCAATCTTTAAAGGTGTAAAAGAGGATGGGAAATCAGAAAGTATTGAGAGAGAAAAAGGATTAGGAATTTATAAGCATTTAATGAGCGGTGTAAGTAATATGCTTCCATTCGTTGTTGGTGGCGGGATTTTAATAGCGCTAGCATTTTCGTTTGGTGGTATAAAGGCGGAAGGTCCTTTAGCTGAATTGTTCATGTCAATTGGTGGAGGAAAAACAGGTGCGTTTTTATTCCTTGTACCAATTTTAGCTGGATTTATTGCAAGCTCTATTGCTGATCGTCCTGGTTTTATGCCTGGTGTTGTAGGTGGATTTTTAGCGGCGAATGCGAATGCTGGATTTTTAGGTGGATTAATTGCTGGTTTCTTAGCTGGATATGTTGTTTTAGGGTTAAAAAGATTATTTTCAGGACTACCAGTACAATTAGAAGGAATTAAACCTGTTTTGTTATATCCAGTCTTTGGATTATTGATTACAGGAGTTGTAATGCAAAAAGTAGTAATTCCGCCTGTAGTAGCATTAAATGAAATGTTGACAGGGTGGTTAAATGGTTTAAATGGTACGAATGCTATATTACTAGGTCTTATTTTAGGTGGTATGATGGCAATTGATATGGGTGGTCCAATTAATAAAGCAGCATTTACGTTTGGTATTGCTGCAATAGAAGCACAGAATTTTGGAGTACACTCAGCAGTTATGGCTGGTGGTATGGTACCGCCACTTGCGATTGCATTCGCAACTACATTCTTTAAATCAAAGTTTACAGAAGCGGAACGTAAATCAGGTTTAACAAATTATATTATGGGAGCATCGTTCATTACAGAAGGTGCGATTCCGTTTGCAGCTGCAGATCCGGTTCGAGTAATCGTAAGTTGTGTTGTTGGTTCAAGTATTGCAGGTGCGTTATCTATGTTATTCCAAGTTACATTACCGGCACCGCATGGTGGATTATTTGTAATAGCGTTAGTAAATAAACCGTTACTATATATTTTGTCTATATTAATTGGAACGATTGTCTCGGCTATTATGCTAGGTGTTTGGAAAAAGAAAGTTCAATAACAAATGAAAAGAGAGCAGCTTTTAGTAGCTGCTCTCTTTTCCAGGCTGTGGAGAAAGTCTTCTCCACAGCCTGTTTTTGTGTCTGAACCTCTTTTTATGTGTCAACACTGATAAAAAGAGGTAAAGGAGAGATTTTTTATGATGGGTGCTTTAAAAAATCATCGTGATGAACGTGTATCTGTTTCTGTAGAAGAGTTGGTTCCACAAGATCATTTCCTTCGTGCGATCGAAGCGACAATTAGTTTTGATTTTATTGAAGAGAAGTTACGCCCTTATTACTGTGAAAACAATGGACGTCCGTCAATCCATCCTATCGTTTTATTTAAAATGATGTTTATTGGATATTTTTACGGTATTCGTTCGGAGCGTCAATTGGAAAAA
>NZ_FNUW01000015.1:0-139788 GCF_900108285.1 Bacillus sp. ok061
TGAAGTTTTTAACAAACATAATATCGATATTATCCCTAAATATGTTAGCGAAGATTATAAGCAACATAATCCTTTTGTTGCTGATGGACGAAAAGCCTTCATGGATTTCTTTAAGGAGGATTTTGTTAAAAATCCTAATTCCTCTGCAGAGATTAAACGTGTAGTAGCTGAAGGGGATACAGTTGCTCTTCATGTACATTCTCGTACTAATTCTCAAGATAAGGGAGTTGCTATAGTGGATATATTTCGTATCAAGGATGGAAAGATTGTCGAACACTGGGATGTAATTCAAGAGATTCCAAGTGAAGTAGCTAATGATAATACGATGTTTTAGATAGAAGATATATTTAATAATTGTTTAATTGATAGTGCTGTATATAATTTGGAAATTTAGATAATAAGTTATCAAATTTAGAAAATATTTTAAAATAGCATATTAAATGATGACACAAATTAATAAGAAATAGCTCTTTAATAAAAAATCCTACTCATTAAAAAATGATTAGGATTTTTTATTAAAGAATAGTGCTAATTTTGTGATTCGGCACCATCTAAATTTGGAAACCATGAAAGTATAGGTACTCTATATCCACGTAAAGTAAAATCGTAATTTTTTCCTTCTTTTATGTTTGCTTGCAGATCCACTGAATGAAACTTCATCATAAGAAGGCTATCCTCATTAGAAATAACTTTTTCGGTTCCATTTTTTTGCTCAACCTAGTACAATCTCATCAATATAAAAAAAGACCACCATTACTGGCAGTCCTTTTTTGGTAGTTTTAGAAATTAAATTATAACATATTAATATACAAATTAAAAATATACCTTTACAAAAGATACTATAAGTTTTTTATAATTCTTGATTTCTCAATTTTCATTGCATAATGAATTTTTCTATGGGTATTAACAACTAACATTAAAATTATCAATTCACTAGATTATTAGAAAAAACTGGTTATCTATATAATTATTTGGTAAAATATAGATATAATTTAAGAGGGTAAAGTTAATATAGATCAACTAAGTAATGCTAAGAAAATGTTTTATTGCATAAAAAAAGGCTCCATTGCTGGAGCACTCAAAATAAACAAACGAATTAAAACAAGAAACAGACAATTTAACTATATAGATAAAACATAAATAAATCTATATATATGTAAAAATTCATATAAAAACTCTATTTATTGATGCTATAATAGGTTTACTCGATGATTGTTATATTTTTTTATGGTTTTTAAGCAATAAATACCTTCTTAACAACAAGTGTACAAGTAAAAGAAGACATCTTAAGCGATGTCTTCTTTTCTTATATAATAACAACACAATAAAATTAAGATGGTTCAAGTCGGAAAAAGGCACCTTTGGGTGTCTTTTCTTTGTCGAATTTGCCTAATAGGTGCAGCACCACATTGCTATCAAGTTAAAAATTTTTTCACCCAAAACAAAAAAACGAGCTGAATTCACATAAATAACTATGGAAGAAAACAAAAACTTGGGATTAAAGAACTTGTGATGTATGATTATATTGGCTGTTTTTATCCAGAAGGATACATGAATCCTGATTATACATTTGTATTTAATCATGAGGATATTGAAGGAATTATATTTGTAGGTTTTATAGATGAGGAAGAAGAGGCATTTGTAGGATTGCTTAATTGAATAGGATCTAGAAACAGGTAATCTTCAAATTTTGATAAAACTAGCAATCTCCACGCCGAAATTGGTTAAATTATAAGGGGGAAAAGCTGGTCACGAAAATGATGAAGAGATTACTATTTTCAAATCAGTTGGTTTGGCTGTAGTAGATACTATCGTTGCGAATTATTTGTATGAGAAAGTAGTGGAGCGCGGGATGGGATTGAGTTTTGAGGGACTGCCTTTTGGTGGTCTTTTTTGCATAAAATCTTGTAAAGTAAGAAAAAGTTGAATATTAATATTCTAATATTCAATAGAAAGATAAAATGTTTTAAAGTTCAAAATAATACATTATAATATATTTAGTAAAATTAACCAATTTATATTTTGCTCATTATGTATTAAAGGGGAAATGAAAATGGCTGGACAAATTCGTATGTCACCAGAGGAGCTTAAATCGAAAGCAGCTCAATATGGACAAGGTGCAAATCAAATTGAGGACATTTTAAGTCAACTACAAAATTTACAAAATGAATTAAGAGGAGAATGGGAAGGTCGTGCTTTTGAAGGTTTTGACCAACAGTTCAATCAATTAAAGCCAAAAGTACAAAACTTCGCACAGCTATTACAAGAAATTAATATGCAGCTTAATAAAACTGCAGAAGCTGTTGCTTCTCATGATGAAGAATTATCACGTAATTTCGGTTTGAAATAAAAATTGTCATACTCTATATAACAGGCATTTCAAATGAGCCATACAGCTTATAGTGTATGGCTCATTTGATTGCATGCCCAACTTAGCTGGACACACGTTTAAAAAGAGTGATATTAATAGGGAATTTTCATATATTTATTGGGATTTCTTTGGCATCTTCTGAAAATTAGAGAAAGGATTTGAGTGATGGGACAATTTCAAAGTAATTTTCAAACGGCACAACAAATTGCTACGCAGATGAGAACAGCTTCGAATATAATCCAAAGTGCAACAAATCGTTCTATAACAAAGGCGACGCGTACAACATTATCTGTTAATTCCAAAGTACAAGAAGCGAATCAACAAATGTTAGATTTTACGAAACAATTTTCCACTGCCTTTCAACAAGCGGTCGATAATATTCATTCAGTAGCCCAAGAGTTTGAGAGAATGGATAACGAACTTCACAACACTTTTCGCTAATGTGACAACCTACGTAAAGGTAAAATAGTAGGAGGAATATAATGAGTCAAGATATTGAAAAACAAATCAATCAAGTAAATCAAAAGTTAAGAAGTGTATTTGAAGAACAAGACCGAAATCAATCCACGATTCACATTCAGGAGCAAGCGGAAGCAGATTTTTATGAATGGAGAGGTCGAAACCATCGTTTGTTTGATCGAATTTTAGGAACTTGGCATGGTGATAGAGAAATGTCTCAGTTTTTTATGAATACATATCAAGAGGCACAACATATTGAACGAAAAGTCACATTTGAATTAGAAAACCAAAAAGAAACGTTGCTTAAAGAAAGACGAAACCTTAGTGATTTAGAAAACGACCTTTCCTATCAACAACAACAATTAGCGAGGGAGGTCAATGCATGAGCTTAAATATGTATTTAGGAGAAGTACAAGGCCAAACTCAAAGTATGAATGCTGTATGTAACGCTACTATTCAAGGTATGGAACAAGTCATTCAGTCAATTGATGCCTTTGCAATTGATACTGTTCTACAAGGACAAACTTATAGCAGTGCAAAATCATTTTTTGTACAAACCTTTCGTCCTTTAGCGCAAGGAATCATTTATCTGTGTGAAGAGTTAATTCGCCAGAACGATGCTTTTCCAAGTCAATTTCAATCACAAGTCGCTTCCACAGATGTAATTGAACAAGAAATATTAGAACAAATTCGAGAAATTGACCGAATGAAAGCAAGTATGGAAGCCATCAGTCAAGCTATGCCAATCCCAGGTATGGACGCTATGGTAAATCTTTTTACTGTCATGAGGCAAAAACTGCATGAAAAACTAGAACATCTATATGAATTTAATTATACTTCTAGTAGTAATTATGATACTGCCCTCCAACTAGTCGCTAACATTGCGATGGGTTTAGCGGAAGTCCAAAGTGGAAAAGGTTTTAGTCCCGTAAGTGGTACATTTAGTACACAGGGGTTGAATATGAACTGGACGACTTCCATTCAAAAAATGACAGAAGCTAAGGCACGCGAAGCGGACAATTTTGTAAATAATAATTTATCAGATGATAATATCGAAGAAGGTACAATGTATGATAACCCCACTGAAAAATCTATGCTCAGAAAAATTTGGGATGGTATATACGTTGGTTCTGGGCAAGTTATTGGAGGTATTGTAGAAGGGTTTGATTCATTAGACGATACAGTAACAAAAGAAAATATTAAGTATGCTATAGGTCACCCTCTAGAGACGGCATATACTATGTGTAATACTTTTTCGGATTCATTTATGAATGATGTTTGGCATGGTGATGCGGAAAGTCGTACAAAATGGGGAACAAGTATTTTTATGGAATTTGGGTTAGGATGGATTGGGGATAAAGGGATAAGCAATGTAGGGAAAGTAACTACACTCGGTGAAGGTGTAAATCTAGCAAAGTTTTCTACAGGAATCTCTTCTGTTGCGAATAAATTACCGTTGACAGAACGCTTTGCATTCGCAGGTGCTAGTGGCTTTGGAAGTGCACAGAGAAAAGCTTCTGAAATGTTACAAGAAGCCCGTGATACATTTATGTTTTCCAAAACTGGTGGAAGAAGTAGGGTCAAAGATGTTCAAGAAGTAATAAAGGAATATGCAGATAAAGTTCTTGATAGAGTAGATGTAAAAAATGATTATCCCGATTCGTATACAGCATCTCAAAAATTGCGTGCAGAACTTAAAGAAGCAGGGATTGAACCACCACCGTATCCTAATGCGGCACATCATATTGTACCTTGGAATGATGGTAGGGCTGTGGAAGTACAGGAATTATTAAAAGAGATTGGAATACACCATGATGCTGCTGTCAATGGGGTATTTTTACCGTATAAAGTGAATGATTATGTGACCACTGAAGTATTGCATATAGGTAGCCATTCTAAAGAGTATATAAGAGAAGTAACAGAACGACTAAATAGTGTTGTGGAAATGGGTGGTACTCAAGCTGATGTAGCTGAAGTTTTACACAAAATAAGACAAGATTTATTAGAAGGTAAGATAAGATTAAATGAACCAAAGAAATAACTATATGTCAATAAATGGTGAAGGAGAATATACATATGAAGATTTGGCAATTAAAAAGTTCAACTAGTGATTATCAAACTTTTCAATTATTAAATTATGAAGAGGACAAAAAATATTTTAAAAATGATTTTAACTCTACAGTGAGTTTGTCAGATTCTTGGACAGTTAAATTTATTGAGATTATAGATGAAGGGTATCAAAGTGATTGTCCTATTTTTTGGGGGAAATCTGGTGTACAAATAATTAGTGAGAAAGCTAAAGGAGTATTAGAACCCTTAGTAGGCAATAATGTTGAATTTTTACCATTAATTCATAAAACAACAAACGAAAAGTACTATGCTATTCACGTTTTATGTGTGTTAGATGCACTTGATATTAATAATACAATATTTGAAAAATTAAGTTCAGGTTTAATAATAGGCTGTGAAAAATTTGTATTTATTCCTAGTGTTGTTCAAAATGAAATGTTTTTTAAATTGTATATAAATGGAAAGATTCACCCGAACTATATTTTGGTAGCAGATGAATTTAGAAATGCAGTTTTAGAAAGTGATTTAAAAGGTTTTGAATTTGTAGAGATATGGGATTCAGAAGCAAATATGTAGTTAAATTGACTTTCAAAAGCTGACAGACATTATAAAAAAGCAGAACCTCAGCTTTCATCAGGTTCTGCTTTTTTGCTACCTACTACCTCACATATACATAGGCTTCATTTGCTGTTACATAGTATGTTTTGCCATTGTAAATGGTAAATTAAAATTAAATAAACCGAAGAAGGAATAATTTTATTTATGCTAGAAAAATAGTAAAGGAGAAAAAAGATGAAAATTTGGCAATTAAAAAGTTTATTTGATAACTATAAATCTTTTCAACTATTAAATTTGAAAGAAGACCGTAAAAAATATTTCGATGAAAAAATTGATTTGGCAATAAAGCTATCTGATTCATGGGGAGAAATTCTTGTTGAATGTGTAGAAGGAGATAACCATAGTGATTGTCCTATGTTCTGGGGGGAACTTGACACGCCAATGGTTAGTAGAAAAGCAAAAGAGGTATTAGAACCTCTAATTTGTAATAATGTTGAGTTCCTTCCGCTAACCCATGATGTTACAGGTGAAGTTTATTACCTAATAAACGTTTTAAATACAATTGATGCAATTGACTACAATAAAGCAGTTTTTGAAAAACTAAGTACAGGATTAATAATAGGTTTCGAAAAATACGCATTTTTGCCTAATATAGTTGAAGGGCAGATAATATTTAAAACCTATTTAAATCAAAGATTACACTCTTCTACTGTTTTAGTGTCTGACGAATTTAGAAATGCAGTTTTAGAGAGTGATTTAAAAGGCTTTGAATTTGTAGAGGTATGGGATTCAAAAGCGGACATGTAAAAGAAAGTCCTAAAATAATTGATAGGAGTTAGTGACATGGATGCAAAGGTTTTAGGAATTCTAAGAATGTTAAACAATTATGAGGGAAATGAAAAAGAAATTTTTGAACTGATTCAAGCTGAAGCAATGGTGAAATTTATATGTGGAAAAATCTAATTTTAGAAATTGAAAAAATAGAGAAAAGTTTTAATGATAAACTGAATACACCAGCAACAGATAGTGAAGTTAAGAAATTAAGAGAACGCATGAAAAAGAATTTTAATGTTGACCTACCGAGTGAATATGAGGAGTTTCTTAAAACTGTAAATGGATTAGATTTTAACGGGCTAGTACTTTATGGAGTTGACTCTTATTTGTTAGATACAGAAAGGGACGAATCAATTTGCGGGCTTATAGAAACCAATGAGATTTGGTATGAAAATGAATTTCAAAAAGAGTATCTTTTCTTTGGGGATTCAAATATTGTGTGGTTTTGTAAAAACATATCTGAAGGTACTTATTTAGAACTTGATAAACCATCTGGTACGGTAATGAACACATATAATGATTTTAATACAATGCTTGAGGAAGCGTTAAAAATAACCCTTCTTTAATAGGATGATAAAATTATAACTGTTTATCCAATGTATTAAAGAATGTGAGGTACTCAAAATGAAAGTAACTACTCAGCCCATAGTTAAAAATGCAAGACAATATAGAGGTAATTGCTAAGAAGCACTCCTCCTAAGTTTCAGATGAAATTAAATGATTGAATATTTATATTTAAATAACCGTCTATTTATGCTTTAATATTTCTATGTACATAACTGGAATGATTAGGAAATTGTATTTAATATGTTTTAAGAAAGGGGAATATTTTTTTATATGGAAACTCCAGAAAATCAATTTAAGCGTGCACTTAATCCTTGGTTCTCCATTTGGACAAAACCACGTGATACAATGAAAGAAATTTTTATATCCAAACCTAAGAATGTGTTTTTACTCATTTTATTAGGCTCATTCGTACAGACTTTAGATCGAGCATCTTCTAAAAATATGGCGGATTCAATAAATAGTCCATTTTCAATAATCTCAATAGTTATATTCGGTACCTTCGTTGCTTTCTTAATTTATTATTTTTTGCTACCAGCGTTATTTAATTGGGTGGCAAAAAAACTTGGTGGACAAGGTACCTTTGAAAAAACACGTTACTCAGTTGCCTATTCTTATATCCCTTACGTTTATTCTCTTATATTAGTTTGGATGCCTTCATTTTTCTTGTTTGGGATAGAAAATTTTACGAGTGAGACACCGGAAATGGATAGTAGCATAACTTTAACGATTTTGTTTCTTATTTTTGCCATAATTGATATAGTTATTGCAATTTGGACAATCATTATTTCCTTAAAATGTTTAGGAGAAGCACAACAATTTTCAGCATGGAAAGCATTATTAACAATAATAGTGTCCTTTATGATTATCATTCTTCCTTTGGTAATAATAGTATTTCTTATAGTAGGGGTTACAACACTTTAATAATTTATTTGCTTCTTATGAACTTAGAAATTTAATTGAGGTTTGGGGACAAGCACAAAAAATGTATAAAAATAATAACTAAAAAATCAACTTTTATAAAAACATTTAAATTAAAATTCTTCTTAAGCGTGAGCCCAATAGCTCACGCCTTTTATTTTGATTGACTATAACATTTATTTTTAAAATTTATAATCATACTATTTGTTACGAAAAAACTTTCAAAGAATCTATTGGTGTTACAGTTAATTGAAGGCTTATTAACAATTTGAGAGTAGTTATTGATAAGAATGGAAATGTAATAACTGTGTTCCTAAAGAATAAGAAAAGTTTAACATGAGTTTATGTTTTTTTATTCGGGGAAATATGGCGTAATTGGTTATCAAGAAAAAAATTAGGAGAATAAAATCATGAAAAAAATAAACCATGAATTATTTGGTGAAATTGTTCACGATTTATATTGGAGCGGACAACAAAAGATAACTATTTTTGGGCAGGAAAAAATAGTTTCTTTAACTATTGATGGAGAAGAAGATGATTTAATTCCTAAAGTTCAAGAAGAAGCATATAGGAAGTTCATTACTGATATAAACAAACTTACAAAAGAAGCTGAACAAGCAATATTCGAGTATTATAAAGAAGAATATATGGAATATAGAGATATGGTAGGTGATGAATCTGCTGATAAAATAGCGCCGATTATAACAACCATTCAAGAACTAGGAAAATTGGTGGAACCTGTTGGGTTAATTATATTACCAGATTTTGAAGACGGAATTAGAAGAGTTGGATTAATATTCAATTGTACTTGGGAAGAGGACGGTGTCGGGGTGAAATTTGAAAATGAGCAAGTTGTAGAAGTTGGTTATCAAGACATCGTTATTTAAACTTCAAATTAATGTAATACTAAGAATCCTATTAGATAAAGGGGATTCTTAGTATTACTTCACACGTACATAAGCGTCATTTGCTGTTACATAGTATGTTTTTCTGTTGCTATTGTGTACTTAAATATAATCCCAGTGCCAACCTTTACCATCTAACCAGCTAGTAAAGTCATCTGAAAAAGAAAGAAAAGATTGTCCATCTTTTTAATTAGGGGTACAGCCAATGTACTAACATAAAATCCATGCTAAGGATTATTTGCAAAGTAACAATACTGTACATTTTTGTTACTTTGCAATCTGATAATGGAAAAAAATACAGACTTTAATCTAAAATTACATGTATTTCAGCTGAATCCTAATGAGATGTTTTTTTGATTATTTACCTTCTATTTCTTTGTTTACAACGCTTTGAATGTATACTTTTCTTGCTAAATTTGAGGATATCAGGGGAATTGGGATGCAGTCAATATTTTTACAGATTCGAATGTAAACTAATAATAAAAAGTTTGCTTTCATATTAGAAAAGGTTAGTCCCTCACTTCACTCCAGCTAAAAACCTCACACCCAAAAACAAAGGGGAACTCAATTATTCAAATTCATATAAAGTTTCAATCTTGTTTAAGCATCCATTAGGATATACAATGGATCATCTATTTTTCTTTACATAATCTCCAGATACAGTCCATATCAACTATAGATTCTTGTCTTATGCTAAATGTAATCAAAAAGCAAGTAGATAAAGATAATGACTAAAACATTAACTCTAGATACTTTTTTGATGAATATTACAAATAAACAGGAGGTAATGAAAAATGATTAAAACATTATTAGCAGGAGCACTTTTAAGTACAGGATTGGTAGCGGGAGGTGCAGTAGGTGCAGATGATGCGAAAATGGATAATTTAAAGTCAAATGAAAATAGTTCAAATCAAGTAATTACACAAAGTGCAGATGGAACAACGTCTTTCTCACAAAACTTTGATTTACCTAAAGATGCAGTGCCAGCAACTCCTAAAGAACATGCAAAAACTGTTGAAAGAACAGAAGGTACAGGCTCTCAAGAAGGAAAAATGGTACCAACAAAAGAAGGTACAGATTTTCAACCTGGATTTGAAATGGGAGCCCCTGAAAAACCAGAACATGCAAAAACTGTTGAAAGAACAGAAGGTACAGACTCTCGAGAAGGAAAAATGGTACCAACAAAAGAAGGGAATTAAATACTATATAGTTATAACGAAGAGCATCCAAAAAGTGGTGCTCTTTTTATATTATAGGGATCAACTGGTTTTACTCAATATAGAACTGTAGCGGGAATTCAAGCTAGAATATGGGTTACTGTCTCTTCAAATCATGGTGTTTGAAGCACTAGTTTTGATGGTAACGTTACAACATAAACATTTTATTAGAGATTTTTTGAATTTACATACACTCTAGATAAACTACATATCAACTTCAGATACTTGTTTTATGATACAAGTAATCAAACAAAAGGAGGGCAATATAAAATGATTAAAACAGTATTAACAGGGCACTCTTTTAAGTACAGGAGATTATTAACAGGTGGAGAAAATGTTGAAGATGTACAGGCAGATCAACATATTCCATATGAACAAAATGAATTGCAGCAAACTCTAGAAAAGTACGATTCGAAGAAATTTGAGTTATAAAAAGAAAATAGATAAATATAGTGAAAATAGATAAATTGACAAGAGAAAAGCACTTTGTGTATATCACAGGTGATTTTTATTTTCATTTGGATATAGGACTTGAATCAAACTTTTATACTAAAATATATACGGCAAAAAGGAGGGAGTACATTGCACAAAATTATTTATGGAATATTAATTTTAATATATACTTTGTATTCATTTTTTGTAAGTGATGGAAGTGAAGTAAGGTTTATTATGCTGTTAACTATAGTACTTATCTTTTCTGTGGTTTTAGAAAAAGGAAATGCAAACCAAACGACTGATTAAGGGGCGTTTGGTTTGCATTTTTTATTGGCTATTACAGTCTAGATGTTTTAGGGGTAGCACCAAATTTCATTTTTGGGGCACTATTAAATTTTTAGTTGATGAAAATACGGTGCAACTCCTACTAGAGAAAACACCGCCTAAAATAGAAAACTTTTAACCTATTATCATTTATTCCGTAGCTTTTAAGGTATTTAACACGACTTTGGTTGCATCTGCAATAAGTTTATCATCGTATTTAGCATCTTCTTTATCATGATTAGAAAGTATAGCAAGAACAATCGGATTTTTATTTGGTGGCCAAATAATTGCGATATCATTTCTTGTTCCGTAAGATCCCGCGCCTGTTTTATCAGCTACTTCCCATCCTTGTGGTACGCCCGCACGAATCAATTTATCTCCAGTTGTATTTCGCTTCATCCAATCTACTAATAGTTCACGTTTTTCTATTGGAAGTGCAGTTCCTAATGTAAATGATTGAAGTGTCTTAGCTATCGCTTCTGGTGTACTGGTATCATGTGTTTCTCCTGGATGCACTTCATTTAATTCAGGTTCAAATCGTTCTGAAGTAGTAACAGTATCTCCCATTTCTCTCAAGATTTTTTCAAATTCAGAGGGCCCCCCTAACTGTTTAAGAATCAAATTATGTGCTGTGCTGTCACTATATCGAACAGAAGCATCTGCGAGTTCTTTTAACGTCATTCCTGTATCAACATGCTTTTCAGTAATTGGATTATAATTAGAAAGATCTTCATGAGTATACGTAATCCTTTGATCAAGAGCTTCTAATGAGTTCTTGCGTAAAAGAGCGCCCACAGCTAATGATTTAGATGTAGATGCAAACGCAAAACGATCATCTGAATGATAAGCAATAGTTTGATTCGTACCTGTGTCCAGTGCATAAATACCAAGCTTAGCATCATATTCTTTTTCAAGTTTAGCAAAAGATTGGTTACCTGTATTTTCTTGTTTAATTTGATTAGCTTGATTCGTTTGTTTAGGTGGTTCAGATTGAGTGTTACTATTGGAACATCCTATAAGTGATACACATGAAAGTAATACTACAGGCACAATCTTTTTGTAATGTAAAATGTTAAAGAACTTGTTTAAAACGAACATAAATTTTCAACCTCTTTCAAGAATATATGGATTTTGTCTAGGTATTCTAAATACCAATGCAATTAAAGATGGCATAGGGTAACAATACTACTGCAGCTAAATTTTCACAGGTTAAAGGACATCCAAAACGTTTATCCCGCTATTTGCCGGGCAGTAAGACCCCCGCTGATTAAAGTTTCACTTTATATGATTGATAAGTCACAGTTTGCGTTATTTCTTTTTTGTTTCCACTTGTAATGGTTCACCTGTGAAAGTATTACAATACATGTTTTTACTTTTGGAAATAATAAGTCCTTTCATTTTTTTGTAATACATAAAAATAGATGTCAAACGGGATATGTTGTATCCAATCTGGACAACTCATATTAGAAATACACTTATTAGACACTCTAAGTAATAAATTTGTTCCACTTTAAGATGAGGAACAAATTTGGGGTTTTTAAAATAACAATGGAACTACGTGTTTTTTCGTCATACAAAAACCTCTACATATAAGTAGAGGTTTTTAAATTGCATATTAATGAATTATGCTTTTTCAGATAAACGAAGATAATAGAATACATAATTTTAACTAGATTTATTGTTAACTAATTTATCCCCACCAAGCTCCGCCTCAATCTGCGAAGTCTTCGATGACTCATCCATACGCCAATACGTAATAAAGCTTATCGCGATACATCCAGCTACGTAGAAATAGAATAGTGACTCCATTCCGATACTTTTTAGCCATAATGCGATGAACTCAGCTGTTCCGCCGAATATCGCAACTGTTAGTGCATATGGTAAACCTACGCCAAGTGCGCGAATTTCAGTTGGGAAGAGTTCTGCTTTTACAATTGCGTTAATGGATGTGTAACCAGTAACGATAATGAGACCGACCATCATGAGTAAAAATGCTACGATTGGTTCAGTCGTTTTTTCCATGAAGAAGAAGATTGGTGACGTTAGTAATGTTCCGAGAATACCGAATGCCATTAATAGTGGGCGGCGTCCGATTTTATCGGATAGTAGCCCTGCAATTGGTTGAAGTACGACGAAAATAAGTAGTGCGACAAAGTTAATCCAGCTTACAACTTCTTTCGGAAGACCGACTGTGTTTACCATGAACTTTTGTAAATATGTTGTGTACGTATAAAATGCAACAGTGCCTCCTAATGTTAGGCCGACTACTGTTAATACTGCTTTTGGGTGTTTCATAAGAGCGCGAACAGTTCCTGCACTTTCGCGTTTTTGTGATTTTATGTTTGCGAACTGCTCCGATTCATCCATCGTGCGGCGAAGCCATAATACAGCTACTGCGCCCATCGCTCCAATAATGAACGGAATGCGCCAGCCCCAAGCTTTCATATCGGGTTCGCTTAGCAATTGCTGAAGAACAATTTGAACGCCTAACGCAACCATTTGCCCGGCAACGAGCGTTACATATTGGAAGCTTGAATAAAAGCCGCGGCGCCCACTACTAGCCATTTCAGATAAATATGTGGCAGAAGTTCCGTACTCTCCGCCGAGTGATAATCCTTGTAGTAAACGGGCAAGAACTAAAATAATTGGCGCCATAATACCGATGCTTTCGTAACTAGGGGTACAGGCGATAATTAAAGAACCACCGGCCATAACCGTAATCGAAAGCGTTAATGCTGCCCGGCGTCCGTGCCGATCCGCATAGCGTCCCATTAATAAACTTCCGATAGGGCGCATTAAAAACCCAACTGCGAAAATAGCTGCTGTGTTGAGTAACTGACTCGTTGGATCTCCTTTAGGAAAGAACTCTGCTGAGAAGTAAACAGCGAAAGCAGAGTAAACGTACCAGTCATACCATTCAATTAAATTGCCGACAGAACCTTTGAAAATATTGCCCGCGACTCGATTAGATTTTGCTTGAGCCATAATCATTCCTCCTCTTGCTTATAAATAAAACGATAATTATGAAAGCGTGTTCATTATAGTTGAATTGTACTGTCTGTAGAATAAAATCTCAATATTACGACAATTTTATTCTTTTTGTACTTTATGTACATGGAGAGTTTTAAAAGTTGCTTCATTATTCGTTTTGTCATAATAATAGAAAAAAGGAGATTGATAGTTTTGAATATTTTATCAAAGGATATGAAGTATGAAGAAATCACGCAAAGTGTCATTACAAACGAAAATAGTAAGCTTAATTATCGCGTTAATTTTATTTGTCGTTCTCCTATTAGCGGGAATATTTGTGTACATTCAGTCCGTTGATACGAAGCATCAAGTGGAGCAGCTAGCACTGCAAACAGCGAAGTCGCTTTCTTTTATGCCAGCTATAAAAGATGCTTTTCAAAATAACGAGCATAAAAATACGATTCAATCCATTGCGGAACAAGTTCGTGAGCAAGCTGGCGCAGATTATGTAATTATAGAAGATCGCTTTGGGGTTATGTATTCCCATTCTAATTCGGAGTTGATTGGCACAAAGAGTAACAATCCATATAACTATGAAGCACTCACTTTTGGTGGATATTATACGCTCGAAGGAAATGGAGAAAGTGGTCCTGCTTTAATGGCGAAGGCGCCGATTATTGTTCATAACGGAGACTACGATCAAGTAGTAGGCGTTGTGACAGTAGAGTTTTTAATAAAAGGTATTGAATCTAACATACTGAGCAGAACGAAAGAAATTATACTCTTTTCCTTAGCGGTATTAGTAGCCGGCATTGTTGGCGGCATTCTTTTAGCACGTAGCATTCGGAAAGATACACTCGGTTTAGAGCCGAATGAAATCGCAGCGCTATACAGGGAACGAAGCGCAATACTACTATCTATAAAAGAAGGAATTATCGCTATTGATCAAAATGGTTTTATTACGATGATGAATACGTCGGCAGAAGAGATGCTTCATGTAAATGGTGATTATATGCAGCAACACATTTCAAAAGTTTTACCGGAATTTAATATGGAGAGAGTGTTAGAAACGGATCAAGAAATCGCGTTTCAAGATAAAGTGTTTATTTTAAACATGACACCGATACTCGAAAATAACAGTACGGTAGGAGTTGTATGTAGTTTTAGAGATAAAACAGAACTGCAAAACTTAGTGAATACGATATCTGAGGTAAGAAAGTATTCCGAGGATTTACGTGCTCAAACGCATGAATTTACAAATAAACTTTTCGTCTTATCAGGATTACTTCAGTTAGGACATTACAAAGAAGCGATTGAATTTATTCAGCAAGAATCTAATATTCATCAAAGCCAAAATCATATTTTATTCCATCAAATTCATGATGCAAAAGTACAAGCAATTTTATTAGGAAAAATCGGAACGGCGTCTGAGAAGAAAATTAATTTTCATATTGAAGGAGATAGTGTGCTTCATCCGTTACCAGACCATATAAAAGTTTCGCACCTTATTACGATCCTTGGAAATATAATTGACAATGCGTTTGATGCGGTGAGTGAGCAAGAGGAAAAGAATGTTTCCTTCTTCGTTACGGATATTGGGCACGATATTGTGTTTGAAGTGATAGATAGTGGAGCAGGGATACCGGCAGAAAAAATTACGACCATTTTTCAAAAAGGATTTTCAACGAAAGGAAATAATCGTGGTTACGGACTAGCAAACGTAAAAGAAATGGTAGATCTACTAGGAGGAACAATTGAAATTCAAAACGAGAAAAATGGGGGAGCGATTTTTACAATTTACCTTCCGAAAACATTGAGAGAAAGTACATGACAAACAGGGGGATGGACATATGTTGAAGGTTGCAATTGCAGAAGATGATTTCCGCGTCGCGCAAATTCAGGAAGAGTTTTTATTAAAAATAAAGGACGTAAAAGTGATTGGAAAAGCATTGAACGCGAAAGAAACGATGGAACTACTACAAAGAGAAGAAATCGATTTGCTTCTATTAGATAATTACTTACCAGATGGAATCGGAACGGAACTATTACCGAAAATCCATGCTGACTTTCCAAACGTTGACGTCATTATGGTTACTGCGACAAATGAAAACCATATGCTAGAAAAAGCAATTCGAAACGGCGTAAGCAACTATCTTATAAAACCGGTCACGTTAGAAAAATTTGTTCGTACAATTGAAGACTATAAAAGAAAGAAGCAACTATTACATAGTAACAATGAAGTAAATCAAGCACTCATCGATAACTTCTTCGGCACTTCGCAAATACAAGACATGAAAAACTTACCGACAGGTGTAGATCCGTTAACACTGCAAAAAGTGAAAGGGATTATAAAAGGATTCGAAGAGGGCATTACAATAGAAGAAATGGGAGAACAAATGGGGGCCTCCAGAACAACCGCAAGAAGATATTTAGAATACTTAGTAGTGACAAATGAATGCACAGTAGAGTACACATACGGCATTATCGGACGACCAGAACGAAAATACCGAATAGGACGAGGGCTATGAAAAAACGATTATTACTATGTATATGGATCATGATAGGAGTAATAGCTGGTTGTTCCTCGGAAAAATCCCATACGAATAAAGTGAACATCGACAAAGTAGAAATCGTTGCGCCAAACGTTCAAGGAGCAGGATGGGACTTAACAGCACGAGCGATGCAAAAAACACTGACAGAAGAAAAAATCTTCACCAAACCAATCACAGTCACAAACAAAGTAGGTGGCAGCGGTGATGTCGGATGGAAATATACGAAACAAAAAGGCGGTCACGTACTGGCGATTAACTCAAGCTTACTCATAACGAACAACCTACTAGGTCACAGTAAACTAACATATAAAGACTTCACACCACTCGCGACACTAGCATCGGACTGGGAAGTCGTTGTCGTATCAAAAGAATCAAACATAGAAACTGCAAAACAACTAATGGAACAACTAAAACAAAACAAGAAAAACTTCAAAATCGGCGTTGCACCAGGCCTAGGAAACGACGATCACTTATCCTTCGTACAAGTAAGCAAAGCATTCGGCATAAACCCAGCCGAACTACAATTCTTCGTCTACGAAAATAAAGAAAAAATCATAAACGCCCTAACGAACAAACAAATTAGCGCCGCAACCATGACCCTATCAGAAGCCGAAAAACAATACAAAGCCGGCAAAATAAAAATACTAGCCGTATCCGCACCAAAACGACTAGACCGACTACCAGAAATCCCAACGTGGAAAGAACAAGGAATCGACGTCATATTCCAGCACTGGAAAGGAATTATGGGCCCGAAAGATATGACAGAGGAAGAGGTTGCTTATTGGGATGGTGTGATTAAGAGGATGGTGGAGAGTGATAGTTGGAAGGGGATTTTGAGAGAGCGGGGTTGGGAGAGTTTTTATAAGGGGAGTGGGGAGAGTATGATATTTCTTGAGGAGAGTAGTCAGGAGTATAGGGATTTGGTAGGGAATAATAAGAATTATTAAATCATACGGTATGGTGTATGATTTTTCTTTTATACATAGTTTGGTAAAATAGTAGTAATTGTAATGATAGGTATGTATTTTTTGAACTATATGGAAAAAATGGATACCTCACCCGGTAGGATATGGTGTTCAAATATACAAAATAACAACCATGACATTATTAAAAGAAGTACAAGTACTCCTAGAATTCTTTATGAAATTAAAAGCAGAACGGGCTTCCTTGAAAAACAATGCGCTGTGTTATGAAACAAGTTAAGGTTGATCAGGATCATCTTCACTTAGATGAGGTGTCTGCTAAAGAATATTCAAAATCGATTTGATTATGAGATGGAAGATTTTGAAGGACAGAAGTCGAAGATGCATTCTTTTTCCTCTTCAATAATATTCCATATAATTAGAGCGTGGTATAAAAAGGTTTTTTTAAAAGTAATGAACGAATCTGGAAAAAAATATATAATTAAGGCATAAGAATAAATATATGGAGTGTAAATAATGAAGCGAATAATTACAGAAGACCAAATGTCCACTGAAATGAGCTTGAATTCTAAACCTAAAGCGTATAATAGTGAAGACGGTTATCCATTTGAGAAAATTGAGGATAGGTTATTTGAGATACTTATTTATTATATCTTTAAGGAAGAAATTGTATCCTCACCGATTTATAAAACTAGACATAATCGCATTACTTTAATGCCAGGGGTAGGAGAACAGGGGCGGGATTGTACTCTCCAATTAGATGAAGCATATACGGGGGTTATTCAATGTAAAAGATATGGAGATAAATTAGATAAACCTCAAGTAGCAAAAGAAATAATAAAATTCACTATACATTATATTTTGGATAACTCTATCATTACAGATCTTAATAACTTTACATATTACTATGCAGTATCAACAGATTTTACAGGACCAGCTATTACTTTGTTGGATAATTTTAATAAAAATATTGAAAGTGAGGGTAAATTAGATAGTTGGATATCAGAAGTGTTATCTAGTTATAAGAGATTTGAAGATTTAGTATTAGAGGATATTAAGCCACAGTTAATAAGCATCTTACAAAATATTAAAATAGAAAAAATAATAGCAGCGGATTTAAATAGATTTATTGAAAAGTATGATTATTTAGTTGATAAGTTTTTTACAATTAATAAAGTAGTTCCAATTTCAGAAGTTGAAAAGATGCTAAAGTCTAGAGATTTGCCCTTTCCGGAATTCTTGGGAATTATATATAACGAAATAATTAATATAGATGGAATTAGATCAAAAAATATTAAACAACAACTTATACATAAAGTAGAAATTATCTTAAAGCAAGTAAGAGATATGGGAGAAGAAGAGTTTAAGAAAGTTATTTGTAGCATTAAGGTACCTTTTCTTAATATCTTTCAGGATCCTCAAGATATTAAGTTTATGGAGAACAAAGAGGTTATAAAAAATATTATTATTAATATAAGTTTAATTTCATTTATATATCCTGATTTAAAGTTAGTTAATAACCAAGGTCAAGCAGTTATAATAGATGAGAATAAACACTTAGCATATCTTCATACAACTGAAAGAATTGAATATAATGTAGTAATTTTAAAGTTATTAAAATATTTCAATGGAACGAATGTAGATATAGAAAAAATAAGAGATGTAATTATTGGTAATGTAGCAGCCCAGAATTGTTTACAAGGTTTAGGTTCTGCAAAAATAGATTTCAAGTATATAATTTCAGAAATATCTGATGTCAACATTGAAACTGCAGAAGGAAAAGAAGAATTTAGTAATTTAAAAAATAAGTATACATTTAATTATCACTGTGAGTTTGCATTTAATTTTCAAACTAAGGAAACAATTGAGGAACTCATAGAGCAACTAAATAAAGTATTAGGTGGGGATCGTGTTGAATGCGTCTGAAATATACTCAAGTATTGATAATTTTTTTAATAAATTTGATATGGAAAAAACTATTGATTCAAGATGTGAACATATTGATTGTTACTATATAGACTCTAATAAAGAGAAATATATTTTTGCATGTAAGGTTTTTGAAAATAAGCATGAATTATTTGCTGAGTGGGAACTTGCACAGGATCAAGATATTGCTCTTTACATGCAAAGTGAATTGTTTCCTAGGAATGATATTAGATGGGATATATATTATCTTTTAATTTATATAGGTGAGGATGAATTCGGTATTGATGAATACTATAATATAGAGAAAGATAGATTTTGTTGTAAAAAATATGTTATAAAAGCTCGAACAGAACAAGAATGTATTGATAATTTTAATTTTAAGCTGCCATTAACATCAAATTTTTATCAATTAGATAAGTTGAGTAATTTAATAACAGATGAAGAGTTTTTTCAGGAATTGAGAAAAAAAGTAACTTTTAACAAGGATATATTATCTGATAAAGTACTCTCAGATTTATTTGTACATAAAAATGAATTAATCGATAGACTTAAAGGAGACTGAGCTCATGGAAGACGTTAAATTATCAAAAATAGTTGTAGATCATTTTAGAGGATATAGAGAGTCTAAAATATTTGATTTTACAAATGGATCTGACTTTACAATTTTATCAGGTTCAAATGGCTTTGGAAAAACGTCATTCTTTGACGCAGTAGAATGGGGATTTACTGGAAAGTTATTTCGTTTCGAAGGACCTAATGAAGAAAGAAGTAAGAATCATTTTATAAATTATCAACCATATGAGCTTCCTGCTAAAGTTACTATCGAGTTTATAGATAAAGATAAAAAATACATATTAAAGCGAGAAGCAACAAATTTTGAAGAGAGAAATACGGATTACGGAGCTAACAAATCTACAGTTACTTTATACGGTCCGGATTTTCAGGAATTATATGATGCCGAAGCAATAGCCAAATTGAATGATCTGTTAATTCATGAGGATTGGAAAGGTAAATTAGAATTTCAAAATGTTTTTTCTCAATTTCATATACTTACTCAAGATAAATTAAAATACTTTGTACAAGGACTTAAAGGACCAGAGAGATATAACCAAATTTCTTCGTTACTTGGCACAAGTAGGTTTCAAATATTCAATAAACAAGTAGATAGTATTAGAAAAGAAGTAAATGATAAGATAAAATTTATTGATGAAAAATTAACAAGGATGACGCCAGAAATTAGTGTGTTAAATGATAGGGTATCCAATCAACAAAGTATTAATATTGAGGGATTTTCAAATCTTAAAGAATATATTAATCATATTATTGAGAAGTACAATAATACTGTGATCACTGGTGTATCAATAAAACAAATCAAACCTTTAGCTAATAGTGAAGTTGATGAGCAGTTAATTAGTTATATTAAGGACTTTATTAGAAAAATTTCTTCGACATTATTAGAAATAGATTCATCTATAGATAATTTTAATAATGACAAAAAAAGATTAGATGAAATTTATTCAAGAAAAGAGACGTATTTAAGCAATAAACAAGCTATTGAAAACATACGTATTGCTATTCCTGTAATCATTGAAAAACAAGATTTGGATTATTTATCTAAAAATTTCGAGGGCTACAAAGAGCATTCATTAAAACAAGAATATTTAAAATCTTTATTAGAAAACAAATCAAACGAATTATCATCTCTAACAAAGTTAATAAATGAGATAGAGATTTTCAATAGCAATTTAAAGGGACAAAACAGAAATATCTCGGAAATATTATCGAGTAATCTAGAGGTTATTGATAAATTATACAATTTAAAGAGTTTGGTTAATGAAAATGCTCAATGGTATAAGAATAGTTCATTAAAAACAGAACGCGAGTTTCATTTAATATTAAATGAAATGGAAAACTACTTCACGGAATTCGATAGTTTCTTAACAAGAAATACTCTAGATGTTGAAAAAAATTCATCTAAGAGATTAGAGTTAGAGAAAGAACGAAATAATTTAGAACATCAAAATGGTATATTAACAAAAGTGGATGTTAAGTATAGAGAGATACTAAAAATATCAAGGGAACATATAGTCACAACTAATCATAATCATAAAGATAATATTGGTTGTCCCGTGTGTGGAACTGTGTTTTCAGGGGATATTCTATTAGAGAAAATAGATTTAATATTATCCGAAGAAAGTGAAGAGATTAGACAGAATACTACTACAATAGATAAAATTACAAACTTAATTAGAGAAATTGATAACAAAAATCAAAATGCTATAGAAACGCTAAATAGTTATTTTGATAAGTTTAAAAATCGTATTGATGAAATATTGGATCAGACAGGAAGTACCTTATCCAAGTATAGAATAGACTTTAAAAACACGTTATCAGATTATAAAAACATAGAAATGGAATTTGATAATAATAATCAACTACAATCTAATTATATAAATATTATAGAAAAAGTAGGTTTTTCAAAAGTAAGTAATGAATTATGGATTGATATTGAACAGAATATAAACAGAAATGATAAAAGGGTTGAAAGTTTAAATATAGATTTAAATAGCATAGATTCTTATAGAAGGCAGCTCGCTAATTTTGAGGAAAATGTCAGGGCATTTGATCATATGTTGCTTAACTTAGACATAAAGGACATAAATGCTGATTTATCTTCAAGAATAAGTTCAACTAATAATAATTTAAGTAATTATTATAAACTGAGAAAAGATTTAGATGTCTCGTTAGAAAAGTCAGAAAAAATATTGCAATCAATTGTAAGGAATAAGGATTTCGAAAAATTCCGGGAATTAAATACCTTGAAGGAAAAATTAGAAATGGAGAAAAATGATTATCTGAAAACTATAAGTCGACTAGCAAATATTATATCATCATCTGAGAAAGTAATTGAAGAAATGAATAGTGAAATTCTTGAAGAGAATGGACAATTAATTAACAACATTTACAAAAGAATATATCCTCATCCATATTTTACAAATATCAAACTGGAATTGGGTACAAATAATAGTGGTAACAATATTCTACAAATAAAATGCTTTAAGGAAGATCAAAGTGCATGTGAGATAAACCCTGCGTTTACATTTAGTACAGCGCAAATGAATGTAGTAGCAATTAGTATCTTTTTTGCGCTAGCGTTGCGACAAAAGTGTACTAGATTAAGCACAATATTATTAGATGATCCTATTCAGAGTATGGATGATGTTAATATTTTATCATTTATTGATATACTTAGAAGTATTACATTAGAGGATATGTCATCATCTCTGAATAAACAAGTAGTAATGAGTACACATGATGATAAAATCTTTAGATTAATGTCGAAAAAACTAAGATTTTTAAATACACAATCTTTTAGATTTATAGATTATAATGAAAAAGGTCCTGTATTTGAATCAATATTGGGGAGAGTTTAATTTATCTACATGGAAGTTTATTAATTGTACTCAATGGAATTGATGTAAAAAAGAGCCATTAGGGCTCTTTTTTATTTTAATTACTTATATAAAGATTATGACATATTTTAGTGTATAAGAAAAATATATAAAATTTTCCATAAAACCCTAAAATTTATGATGAAAATGTTATAAGTACATAATAATACGTTTGAGGAATACATAGTTACATCAAGAGTATACAAGGTTCTAATGAGAATCTGAAGAGAAAGAGTGGATTGAAGAATAAAAAGTTTAGCTTAGAAAACAAATAGTAGTATTAAAATAATTAAGGAATGTGTTTTTTTAATATATATTTCTATTTTGGTTTTTGTATAAAAAAGACAGAGTAATTGAACTTAGACTGAGAGTTTTAGTTGAAAATGGTATTAGCAAGATTGGTAATGAAGTAAGTGGTGAAATAGAAATGGAAAGTCTATAAACAATCCATAAAACTTACATGAGAATTGGTGTACATTTGAAAAGTTAATTAATTGTAGAAAAGGAATTATATTAAATAAGTTGTTATGGACGAAAGGGAAATTTAGAAATGATGGGATTCCCTTAATAGTTTTAATATTGTAAGGAACTGTTAATATAGTTATTCTTTGTGATGTCGTTACAGAAATAAGTAATTCGGAAGAATTACTTGAAAATGTATAGTTTAGCATGATAATATTAGGTCTATTGTTATGTAATTTTGTCGAATTACATTATAGGAGGACGCTGTGAAAATAAATGAATTAGCAATAATTAAAGTAGGCCAAAATATTTCAAGGATCTCTGATGATGGATTAAAGGAACATATTTTTTATACATTTGATGACTTGAATTTTGACCTAACTCATATAGATGGTGAATATTTGAAACAGAATAGAAATTCTCAAAGTAATCATCTCACTCATACGGGCGATATTGTGGCTAGCTTTGTTGGTACAAAGGCAACTGTAGTAACAGAGGATAATCAAGGGAAGTTGCTTAATCAAAATTTCGCCAAAGTGATTATTGATGGATCATTGATTGACCCATATTATTTCTGCTATGTTTTAAATGAATCAAATCATATTCGTAAACAAAAAAATGTGCTCATGCAAGGTACTAATTTACCTAAGATGACACCATCTATTTTAAAGGCTCTAAATGTGAATTTACCTAATCTTCAAAAGCAATCACTTATTGGTAGAGCTTATTTTAACTTATGTAAACGACAATATTTATTAAAACAACAATCTAAATTAGAAGAACAATTTTTTTTGAAATTGATTCAAAAATCGGATGTAGACAATAACTAGCTTATTAGGAGTGGGACAAATGGAAGAAAAAAGCTCGAAAACACTATACCAAGCACTATGGAATTCAGCTGATATTTTACGATCTAAAATGGATGCAAATGAATACAAAAGTTACTTATTAGGCTTAGTCTTTTATAAATATTTATCAGATAAGATGCTTCTTCATGCGACTTCATTGTTAGAAGAATCAGCGGCAGATTTAGTGGAGGCGCAAAAAATATACGCTGAGGCGTACGAGGATGAAGATGTAAAAGAGGATTTATTAGAAGCATTACAATACGATTTCTCTTACACGTTAGAACCTAAACTGACATTTACTGCGCTTGTACAAGCTATCTATAAAGGTTCTTTCCAATTAGAAGATTTGGTACAAGGTTTCCGCAATATCGAGCAATCAAGTGAAACATTTGAAAACCTATTTGAAGATGTCGATCTATACTCGAAAAAACTAGGTTCAACACCTCAAAAGCAAAATCAAAGTATTGCCGAAGTGATGAAAGAATTGTCCGTATTAGACGTTGCAGGACATGACGGTGACATGCTAGGCGATGCTTATGAATATTTAATCGGTCAATTTGCATCGGATTCAGGTAAAAAAGCGGGCGAATTCTATACGCCACAAGCTATTTCAACGCTTATGACAAGAATTGTCTTACATGGAAAAGAAAATCAAAAAGGCTTCTCGGTGTATGATCCAACAATGGGATCAGGTTCACTTCTATTAAACATGAAGAAATACTCGAATGAATCCGGAACGATTTCATACTTTGGACAAGAGCTAAATACGTCTACATATAACTTGGCTCGTATGAACATGATTTTGCATGGTGTAGATACTGCCAACCAACATTTGAACAATGCAGATACATTAGATCAGGACTGGCCTACTGATGAACCAACGAATTTTGATGGCGTATTAATGAATCCGCCATATTCGGCTAAATGGACTGCGGAAAAAGGCTTCTTAGATGATCCGCGCTTTTCAATGTACGGTGTGTTAGCTCCGAAATCGAAAGCAGACTTTGCTTTCTTATTACATGGCTTCTATCACTTGAAAGACAGTGGTGTTATGGCGATTGTATTGCCACATGGCGTTTTATTTAGAGGAAATACAGAAGGTAAGATTCGTAGAGTTTTATTAGATAATGGTGCGATTGATACGGTCATCGGTTTACCAGCAAATATCTTTTTTAATACCCCGATTCCAACAACAGTTATTATCTTAAAGAAAAACCGTTCAACAAAAGATGTACTATTTATTGACGCATCAAACGAGTTTGAAAAAGGTAAAAATCAAAATGTCTTAACAGATGAACATATCGACAAAATGCTTGAAACATATATTCAACGTGTAAATATTGAAAAATATGCACATTGCGCTTCTTTCGATGAAATCGTTGAAAATGATTACAACTTAAACATCCCTCGCTATGTGGACACATTTGAGGAAGAAGAAGAAGTTTCACTTGTTGAGCTATCAGGTGCAATGCAACAAACACAACAAGAGTTGCAACAAGCGGAACAAAATCTATTTGCGATGTTGAATGAATTGGAAGGTACAAATGAAGAGGTACAAAAAGAACTTCAACACTTCATTCAAGCCTTTGATGGTGAGAAGAATGAATAAGAAAATACCTGAAATACGATTTAAAGGTTTTAATGATGAATGGATATCTAATAACTTAGGCGATATGATTGATATTTCTTCAGCTTCAAGGGTTCATAAAGACGAATGGACAAGTGAAGGTATTCCCTTTTTTAGATCAAGTGATGTAATTTCTAAATATATGAGAAAATACAATACTCCTGCATTCATTTCAGATACTTTATATCAAGAACTATCTAAGAAATCAGGGAAAATGAAAGTGGGTGACCTTTTAGTTACGGGTGGCGGAACAATTGGAGTCCCTTATTTGATTGAAAATGAAGATCCATTGTATTTTAAAGATGCTGATTTAATTTGGTTAAAAAATGCAGGTGTTATCGACGGACGCTTTTTATACAATTTCTATATTAGTCCTCAAACAAGACGCTATATATCAAGCATTACACATATTGGGACAATTTCACATTATACAATTTAACAAGGAAAAAATACGCCTATTTCTTTCCCTGTTAAAAGTGAGCAAGAAAAAATTGGCACATTCTTCAAACAACTAGATGTTACGATCGCTTTGCAACAACAATTGGTCGAACAGCAGCAACAATACAAAAAAGCCATGATACAAAAAATGTTCCCACAAAAAGGAGAACGTGTGCCAAAAGTTCGATTTGATGGGTTTAGTGGGGATTGGGTAAATGAAAAGTTATCATGCTTTTTTAAAAAATATCAAGAAATTATTTATCTAAATGACAATAAAGAATATTCCCAAATATCTATAAGAAACAATGGTTTAGTTGAATTTCGTGGGATAAAAAAAGGAATAGATATAGGACGAAAAAGACAATATTTAGTAAATACAAAAGACTACCCCAATACGTTAACTTTCACAAGACAAACTATCTATGAAGGTGGGATAGGATTTATTCCCGAAGTATTAAATGGATCTATAGTGACAGAAAATATGCCACTTTTATCAATGAATCAAAATTTAAATTCTAATTTTATATTATCATTATTTAAAACTCAGTTATATTATCAAAATGTAATAGAAAAAAATATGCCTATAGGAAGCGCTCAAAAAGCTCTACATGAGAAAGTTTGGTTGGAGAGTGAATTATTGTTCCCTTCGCTCGAAGAACAACAAAAAATTGGTGCGTTTTTCAAGCAATTGGACGATACAATCGCTCTTCATCAGAAAAAGCTAGAAGATTATCAACAACTGAAAAAATCATTACTACAGCGTATGTTTGTTTAATCGTTAAAAAAATTGAAATGAGGTGAGTGTATGGTGCATTCTTTTGTACCTGAATCAGAAATAGAAGATAACTTAATTCAACAATTAATACGTGGTGAATCTCAATGGACGTATCGTGAGGATTTACATACGGAAGAAGAGTTGTGGCAAAACTTTAAAAATAAGCTTGAAAATAATAATAAAGATGTACTGAACGAGGTTCCTTTGACGGAACAAGAATTCCGTCAAATTAAAGAACAGCTGCATTTCGCGAATTTCTATGAAGCTGCGAAATGGTTGGCTGGTGAGAACGGAATTGCTAAAGTTCAAGTACAGCGAGAAGATGCGGCACTTGGTACGATTCGTTTAAGAGTATTAAATCGTGCTGATGTAGCGGGAGGTATGTCTTCTTATGAAGTAATTAATCAATACCAGAGCAATAAACGAGCAAAATCAGATCAAGAACGTCGCTTTGATGTGACACTACTCCTTAATGGGTTACCGATGATTCATATTGAGTTGAAAAATCGAAAGCACTCCTACATGGAAGGCTTTCGTCAAATTAAAAAGTATTTAAAAGAAGATAAATTTACAGGTATTTTTTCGACTGTACAGATGTTTGTTGTATCAAATGGTACAGATACACGTTATATTGCGACTGCTCGTGATGAAAAGTTGAATGAACAGTTTTTAAGTAAATGGGTGGATCGTGAAAATCATCCAGTTAATAACTACTTAGACTTTGCTAGAGACGTGTTATCCATTCCGCAAGCACATAAAATGGTAACGCAATATACGGTCATTGATAGTGCGAAAAAGGCTTTGATTTTACTTCGCCCTTATCAAATTCATGCGATTGAAGCTGTAAAGGAAGCTTCAAGACGACAAGAATCGGGCTATGTATGGCATACAACTGGTTCAGGTAAAACCTTAACCTCGTATAAAGTAGCACGTAATTTACTTCAAATTCCATCTTTACAAAAAACAATTTTTATTGTGGATCGTGTCGATTTGGACCAACAAACAACGGGTTCATTCGAATCGTATGCAGAGCATGATGTAATTGAAATTGATGAAACAGATAATGTAAATGATTTAATTAAAAAGTTACTGTCTAAAGATCGAAATGTTGTCGTAACAACGATTCAGAAGTTAAATTATGTGATGAAACGTTTTGATGAAAAAGGTGATACAAAGAGATTGGAGACTTTGCGTCAGTTAAAAATAGCATTTGTCGTAGATGAATGTCATCGAGCGGTATCACCTCAAAAACAACAAGAAATTAAAGGATTCTTTATCCATTCATTATGGTACGGCTTTACAGGTACACCTATTTTTGCAGAGAATGCGAAACAGGCTGTAGGTAATCTTCCTCGCACAACAGAGGAACAATATGGGGAAAGATTACATGAATATACGGTCAAAGAAGCTATTTATGATAAAGCGGTGTTGGGATTCCAAATTGAATACAAGAGTACATTTTCAGAAGAAGAACTTGATGAGGCATTGGTTCAATTAGATAGTGAAATTGAACTAGATGATCTTACACTTGCAGATAAGGAAGCACGTCTACCGAAGCGTGTATATGAAGATGAACGTCATATGCTAAAAGTCATTCAATCAATCGTTAACAAGTCCCGTAACAAACTCGGTTTTCAAAACGGTGTCGGTAAGACATATAATGCGATTCTAACAACCTCTTCGATTGCACAGGCGCAACGTTATTACGATCTGTTTAAACGTATAAAAGCAGGTGAAACAACTGTTCAGATTAGTGAAAAAACAAAACGCACTTTACCGGACTTCCCGAAAGTGGCGATTACCTACTCAATTTCCGAGAACGAGGAATCTTCTATCGAAAATCAAGAGAAAATGAAAGAAGCCATTCTTGATTACAACGCAGCCTTCGGGACAAGATATACGTTGGAAACAATGCGTTCATACAACCGTAACATCAATGACCGTTTAGCACGTAAAAAAGAGAAGTTCTTACCAAGATCAGAACAATTGGATATTATTATTGTTGTGGATCGTTTATTAACAGGCTTTGATGCACCATGTTTATCAACATTGTTCATTGATCGCCCTGCAATGAAGCCACATGATTTAATTCAAGCCTTTTCACGTACAAATCGTCTGTTTGATAAGTCGAAAAAATATGGACAAATCGTAACATTCCAAAAACCCATGATTTTTGAAGAAAAGGTTAAGCAAGCGCTTGTCCTTTATTCAAATGGTGGCGAAAATAAAGTGGTTGCTCCAACATGGGACGAAGCACACAAAGCCTTCATAACAGCAATTGAAGAATTACGTGAAATTGCTCCAACACATGAAGGAATAGATATAGAGGGTTTAGAAATAGCACAATTAAAGAAATTTGCGAAAGCCTATCAAGCTTTAGATAAAGCATTTGCAAATATTCAAGTATATACTGAATATAATGATACACAGCTTGGTTTGGACTATCCAATCCAATTGGAAGAGATCGAAGAATATCATGGCAAATACGTCAATGTATTAGAGAAACTTCGGAAGGAAAAAGAAGATAAAGGTGATGTGGATATTAATATTGAGTATGAGTTGGAATCTGTGAAAACAGAAGAAATCAATTATGAGTACATTTTACTCTTGATTCAAGCATTTTTACCGAATACACACGATAAAAAAAAGAAACAGCCACCAGCTGAGAAAACAGTAGAAGAAATTAATCAATATTTAGCAGGTTTGAAAAAAGGGAATCCGACACTCGCTAGATTAATAGAGAAATTATGGGGAAATATTCAAGCGAACCCAGAAGTTTATCAAGGTCAACATGTATTATCACTACTGGAAGAAATGATTCAACAAGCAATCAACACGTTAGTTGATGAATTTGTGAGCACATGGTGGGTGCAGAAACCCGAACTTATTTTTATGATTAATAACTACAATCCAAAACTTCAAAAACAGAACGGCGAAGCTGAAATGAAGCGAACAAGTGATTATGAAGATTATAAAAGTCATACTGAAAATCCCAAAAAACGATTAACTTACTGGAAATCAGTCATCCAAGCCTTTGACGAAATGATGATTCAAGATATTTTACCATTACAAAAAAGATAGATTAACAGAGTGTTAAAAAAGAGTATAATTTGTATTTTTTCAAGATAAGAAAACCACCTACTTTGATAAAGTTTTTTCAGTAGGTGGTTTTTATGTTTTAATTTAAACATCAAATTTGATTGAAATTTAATACTGAGATTAATACGATCATTAGGTGTATTGATGTTTAATTTTATAAATTTAACGAGTTTTCATCTTTTCTATAGCTTTCTTAACAGAAAAATTGATTGTTTGGCTTAACATAAACGTTGAATAGGATAGGTATTAATTAGTACTGACCAACATTTATAACAAGAATACCTGTATCTAAAAACAAAAACACCCCCCCACAAACTAGAAGAACTAGCCAACCTCCTAAAACTAAAAACGTCCTAGCCAAACAAAAAGGCACAAAACTAAAAGAAATCAACAAAATCCGTAAAAAGAAAGCAGAGGAACGAGGTGGCTTCCAAAACAGAACCTTCCTAATCGAAGTAACCGACAACTAGCCCCTTCTATACCCCTTGCAAGCCCCTACCAAGTAATAAATCACTAAGAAAAAACATAACAAAACAAAAACAACAACAAACACCGTAGTAGGCGTCGAAAAAAATTTTGAAATAACACGCCAAAAACCCGGCCCTCCTTCCTATATATAGTACAAAGAGGAAATTTTCATTTTTGAATGGAGACGGGAGGAATTAGGATGGCGGTGTATCGTACTGTGCAGGTGAATTTTTGGCAGGATGATTTTGTTTTGGATTTGACGCCGGAGGAGCGGTATTTTTATGTGTATTTGTTAACTTGTTCGAAGACGACGCAGTGTGGGATTTTTCCTTTTCCGAAGCGGTTAGCTGAGATGGAGACGGGTTATAATCGGGAGACTGTTGATAAGCTTGTGCAGCGCTTCATTGATTATGGGAAGATTCTTTATGATGCGGATACACGAGAGTTATTCGTTTTAAATTGGCTTCGTTATAATCCTGTGACGAATACGAATGTGGAGAAGTGCGTGCTTCGTGAGCTGAAGGGTGTGAAGAATAAGGAGTTTATACATATGTTTGTTCAGAAGTGTGTAGAGGAGGAGCTGAATGTTCCGATGCTTTTAGCGCATTTCGGTATGCCGAGTGATTTGGCTGTGGATGATGTTGATCCAGTTTGTGAGGAGACAGAGGCGGAAGAAGAGGTTATAGAGGAAGAGACGGGGAGCCGTGTGTTTTCCTTTTATGAGCAACATTTTGGGAGTTTGTCTCCGCATACTGTGGAGGAACTGAGTGCGTGGATGGAAGATTTGTCAGAGGAGCTTGTGCTGAAGGCTCTTCAAATTGCGTTTGAGAATAATAAGCGGACGGTTGCTTATGTGAAGGGCATTTTGAGAGGCTGGCACGGGAAAGGGTTTACGAAAGTGTGTGAGGTTGAGGCGGATACGGCGAGCTTTAGGAAGAAGGAGTCGTCTGTTAGTACGGGGGAGACGGAGGAGTTTTTGGCGAGGTGTGAGGAGTGGGAGAAGAATGCGCCGTCTGAGGAAGAGTTGCAGCGCTTTTTAGCGGAGCGCGGGTGGCGTCCATGAGTATTCAAAATGTGGAGGCGGAAAAGACGGTATTAGGTTCTCTATTACTTGATGGAGAGCTTATTAAGGAGTGCCGTTTGACGGAGCAGTATTTTTCTCTGTCAGTGCACAAGTCTATATTTCAGTTAATGCGAAAAATGGAAGAAGAGGGGCAACCGATTGATCTTGTGACGTTCATTTCTAGGGTAGATCCGAAGTTTTTAGAGGGGATTGGGGGAATGGAGTATTTTATAGGATTAATGGATGGTGTGCCGACAACTGCTAACTTCTCTTATTATGAGGGGCTTGTTCGAGGTGCCTGGAAAATGTATCAGGCGGGTGTTCTCGGGCACAAGATGGGAGAGCGTCTTATTGCGGAGAAGAATGAGAAAATTATTGGTGAGACGATTACGGCACTTTGTGAGTTAGAGGAAAAGGACTGTGTATGTGAGTTTGATTTGAAGGATGCGTTAGTTGATTTATATGAAGAGCTTCATCAAGATGCGAAAGAGATTACTGGTATTGAGACGGGATATACATCACTAAATAAAATGACGTGTGGATTGCAGGATGGGGATTTTGTCGTTCTTGGTGCGCGTCCTTCTATGGGGAAGACTGCGTTTGCGCTAAATGTTGGACTGCATGCGGCGAAGTCTGGAGCGGCGGTTGGATTATTTTCATTAGAGATGAGTAGTAAGCAATTGTTGAAAAGGATGGCGTCTTGTGTAGGCGAGGTTTCAGGAGGTAGGCTGAAAAATCCGAAGCATCGTTTTGCGATAGAAGACTGGGAAAAGGTGAGTAAGGCGTTTGCGGAAATCGGGGAATTACCGCTTGAGATTTACGATAACGCAGGCGTTACAGTGCAAGATATTTGGATGCAAACTCGTAAGTTAAAGAGGAAGTATGGGGATAAAAAGATTTTAGTCATTGTAGATTACTTACAGCTTATTACGGGTGATCCGAAGCATAAGGGCAATCGATTTCAAGAGATTAGTGAAATTTCTCGTAAGCTTAAACAATTAGCACGTGAATTAAATGTTTGTGTAGTGGCGTTGTCGCAATTATCTCGTTCGGTAGAAGCACGACAAGATAAGCGACCTCTTTTATCTGATTTAAGAGAGACAGGACAAATTGAGCAAGATGCGGATGTCATTATGCTTATGTATCGCGAAGATTATTATGATAAGGAAACGGCGCAGAAAGAGATGACGGAAATTCATGTGGCGAAGCACCGGAATGGGCCTGTGGGGATTTTTAAGCTGAGGTTTATGAAGGAGTTTGGTCGGTTTGTGGAGGGGGAGAAATAGTTGGAGGGGAAGTTTATGTTAGGAAAAAGCTGCGTATGATTTTAGTGGGATTCATACAATCGATTACTATTAAAAAATATCTCTTGAGTAAGTAAAAAGACACCTTAAGGTGCCTTTTTACAATTTGAATCATCTATATTTTATAGCGTAATAGTTAACCTTCTTTTCCAGTTTTTTGTACATTGGATATTTCTTTTTTAGATAAAATAAAACTTGCGATTGAAATCAAAATGGCCAATCCAGCCATATAGTAGCCATTCGCAGCCCCATCTATATTAGATGTGCTAAAATTAACCATCCGATTGAGTTCATATATTAATATGATGCTCAGTATTGTACTTGCAAGGTGGAGGATTGGTTTATAAGTTTTCATCCACCCAAAATATATGTGCGCGAGACCGAGTATAGGAAGTACAAAAAATAATTTAAATAAAGGAAAACGACTAAACCCCATAAGTTCTGAAGGTGAAAATAAAAATGCCCCGGTATTGTACCATGCTGAAAAGAAACTGAATAATAGCAAGACACCACATATTATCTGTAAAATATTTTTATTCGTTGCATACTGCATAATAACTCACCCTTTCTCGTTTTGTTTGTCTCCATTATTTATATTACGAACTAGATTGATTTAGATAACTACTTTTTAAATTTAAAAACAGAAAATTAGATAAATAATAATTTGAACTTATAAATATAAATGAGGTAATAAAATGAAAAAATATTTGATAGGGGGAGCTTATGGGGGATTACTCGAATAAGTCAGATGAAGAACTAGAACGTTTATATTACGAAGGGAGTACACATGTAAGTCGAGATGCAGAAAATAAGTTATATGACAGAGGGTATACACTAGATCCTGATAGCGATACATGGGATGTAGGATCGAATCGAAACGATACTCATTCAATAGGGATTCCAATACCTACTGGACAATGGACATTTTTTTTAGTTTTAGCTATTTTAATAGCCGGCTTAATAGCTTTTTTCATCGGTGGATTTCTCGTGATTGCGTATGCGGTTGAATATGCTACATATATTTATATAGGCTTTGTTATATCATTTGTACTCATGTATGTAACGAAAGGTAATTCTAGATTTATGAATTTTTTATTCTATTTAGGGTGTTTAGCTCTAGCCACTAGGTTATTTACTAATGTTATTGAACTGTTTGAAAATGTAGATTATGTCACTTTTATAATGAGAGATACTGATGGATTAGGGGTCATTATTAAATATGGAATTATATATATTATATACGCAGCTATTATCCCCTTATTGTTAATGAAGGTAATAACAGCAATTGTAAGAAAAACAAATTTAAAATCTAATAATAAAAATTCTACATTAAATATTTAAAAAAGAGGTGTCACATAGTTATAAGGTGACACCTCTTTTTAGTTAGTAGAAATTAAAGACGCTTCAATAATATAGCGATTTGGGGCGTTACCGATGTAGTTGAAGGGGTAACAAGTTGTTAATGTTGGTTTATCTTTTTCTACAATGACAGTTCGACCCTCTTTTATCTGACTTAAGAGAAACAGGACAAATTGAGCAAGATGCGGATGTCATTATGCTTATGTACCGTGAAGATTATTACGATAAGGAAACGGTGCAGAAAGAGATGACGGAGATTCATGTGGCGAAGCACCGGAATGGGCCTGTGGGGAGTTTTAAGTTGAGATTTTTGAAGGAGTTTGGGCGGTTTGTGGAGGGGAAATAGTTGAAAGACTTGAGTACGACTTTGCAAATAAAGCATAAGTTTTTCATTTCATTAACTTATGCTTTATTTTTTGATTCTTTGAATATGTTTCTTATTTCCCCATAAAAAAGGATTTTCTCTCTGTGGTAATCCATTGTTCCAAATCGTCTTTGCTACGTCGGACAAGTCGGTTCACTAACACATCATGCCATACATAATCCTCAAGTAGGTATATATGAACCGGATCATCTGTATAAAAGGCAACATTACGCTCTTCAAGTGATGGTCCATAAATCATCTCTTTAGAATCTACGGATAAAATAAACCAATGTTCTGTAGAGCGGGTTTCTGTATAGGGTGTGATACGATGGGCTTCTAGATTTTTAATTGGATTTTCAACATGCAGGGTAATACCTTGTACTGTAACTTTATCAGCTACCGCAGATAGTTCCTCTTTTAATGCTTCATACATCTCATCCCACATTGAAATGACAATACGTTGTTCTGCTTTTCTTATTAATGCCTGACAATAGCTAATGATTGTTTTTTTGTCTTTTAAAGTAATTACTCGATTATCCGTTTTTTCCTCGGAAGTTTCTAGTTTTTTTAATGAGTCACTGATTCCTTCATACGTAGACTGCCATTCTGATTGAGCCTTTTGTAAAAAGATTTCAACAGGTAGAGGTGAATAGCGAGTGGTGTCATTTATTTCTTCCTTCATGACAATTCCTTTCTCTACAAGGTTACCCAAAATCTCATAAATTCGCGCTCTTGGGACACCTGAATCCTTACTTACTTGGTAGGCTGTGACAGGCCCCTGTTTAACAAGAGATACATAAGATTTAGCTTCATATTCATTAAAACCCATTTTTTTAAGCTGTTGTACTATGTAGTCCACTTTTTTCGTCCTCCGATGTTTGCTTTATATTTCAACGTTACAATAACTGTTTACATTTAGCAAATTATTAGTTACTATTCTGATAGTGACTAAAGGGGAGGTTAATAGTATGGACTTTTATTTAGACCCATCAGTATTAATTATTTTGATTGCTTTTGGATTTTTAGCTGCATTTATTGATTCAGTGGTAGGTGGTGGTGGACTGATCGCCTTACCCGCTTTATTATTTACAGGACTGAATCCAGCAAGTGCAGTAGCTACGAATAAACTAGCGTCGACAATGGGGTGTGCAACTAGTAATATTGTGTTTTATCGTTCTGGTAATCTTGATTTGAAATCGGCGTTTAAATTAGTTCCACTCACTTTCATAGGTTCCATAATAGGGGCATGGACCGTTCATTTAATGAACCCAGAAGTACTGAAGCCATTGATGCTGGTAATGCTTGGTGCAGTCGCTATTTATACAATATTTAAAAAGGATTGGGGTAGTATTTCCACCCATAAGAAATTGTCTGGGCGACACGTCATTATTTTTACTTTTTTTGTTTTTACTATTGGTTTTTATGATGGCTTTCTAGGTCCTGGTACAGGTTCGTTTTTAATGTTTTCTCTTTTATTTATTGGGTATGATTTTTTAAAAGCAGCAGGTAATGCGAAGCTTCTTAATTTAGGAAGTAATGTTGGTGCATTGTTGATGTTTATGTGTGTAGGGCAAGTAAACTATGCGTATGGTTTTATAATGGGGATTTCTCAAATTGCTGGAGGGATTGTTGGCTCCAAATTCGCTATAAAAAAAGGAAGTGGTTATGTTCGTGCCCTTTTCATTACAGTAACTTGTTTATTGTTAGCGAAAAATCTGTATGACTATATTCAGTAAGTAATTAAAGAACGTAGAAAAGGTCAAGTATGCAAACTACATCAAGTATAAGAAGATACTAAGGAGAGATTCCTTTTAACATTTTTTAGATGCTACCTTGTTTGAAGATAGCATCTAAAAAGAAAATCTAAGTGAAGAGAATGAAAATAATATAAACTCATATTTTTCTGGGGTATGTTTATTGATCATAGTGAAATGTTTACTCTATATTCTTCTTATAATTAGGCCTCAACAAACTCTTAAAATCTAACTCAGCAATTAACACACTCAACAATATAAGGGTAGCCCCTAAGTATCCTTTTCCTGTCAGCGTTTCACCTGTGAAAACAAAAGCAAAGCCTGCGGAAAAGACAGGTTCTAATGAAAAAATAAGACCTGTATGGGTAGGTGTAGTGTATTGCTGGGCAATTACTTGCACGATGAATGCGACTGCGGTGCAAAATATGCTTAAAGCTAATATGATTAGCCATGAGTCGATCGTGCTAGGAAGTTTTGGTGTTTCTATAATGAATGAGAAAATAAGACTAAATAGGCCGACGAAACCTAGTTGTATGACTCCAAGTGCAATGGAATTCACATGTTTCGTTACGCTTCCAGTAATGATGACGTGGATCGCATAAAATAGGGCAGACAGTATGCAAAATATATCGCCGTTACCGATCTTGAATTCGCTAGTTAATGTTAATAAGCCGATTCCTATTATCGTTAAAATGATTCCTACTATAACTTTCTTTTCCGGAATGTGTTTTAAAAATATAGCTGATAATATTGGAATGAAAATGACTGTGAGACATAGTAGGAAACCAGCATTAGAAACACTCGTATACTTTGTACCGAAAGTCGCGAAAATGTAAACGATAAATAAGACAGAAGCGAGTATAAATGCATATTTTACAGTTTTAAAATCGATCTTAAATAAATGTTTGTAAAATATTAAACCTGATAAAAGAAAAGCGATAATAAATCGTAATGCGATTAAATTATATTCTTCTATGCCATCAAGTCCAAGTTTTGTAAGTAGGATGGATGCACCCCAAAAAAATGTAACTAGTAGTAACATTAAATCCGCTTTTAATTGTAGTTTCATTTCTATTCCCTCGTTATGTATAAATTTAATCCTGCTATTTGTGGGCAGTAAGATTCTCACCTCAAAATTTGGCTGGAGCAAAGAAGTTAGGTGGGAGATCAACTGCCCGTAAATGCCCGATTGGTTCAACTAATAATCAGTGGGGGATGAACAAAACCCCCACTGATTAAAGTTTCACTTTATAATCCCATACCCCTATCCCCATTGTTTATTTTAATATTAATTCTGAATATTTGTAACTTAAATTTATCGACGGTTTTTTCAGAACAATTGGGAAGTAATAGTATGTATAAAAAAAAGCCCAGTTTGGAGGGGCTTTTTTTTATGTAAAATTTCATTTGTTTTGTTTACATAATATCTTTACAATCATTTGATAAAATAAAATCAACTGCATATTGTGAGGGTGGGTAGTTATCCCTTCTTTCTATTTGGAAGGAAAGGAGGTGATAATATGGACTTTTTGTTTGACCTTGTAAAAGAGTTTGTCAAAGCGACTGTGCGTGAAGTTTCAGCGTATTTTTTGCGGAAGCAACTTCTGGATAAGGACAGCAAAAAACCCACTCCGCGCCGTAGGAAGCAAAAGGGTGGGTTTCGTAAAAAGAAATAGCTTATAATAACTACCACCCATACGGTAGCAGTTAGGGAAGAGATGTTAGCGCATCTCTTCTTTTTATTATATGCCATTTTATTTGATGTCACACTTATATAGTATTCTACGGAAAATATATCATATTCCTATTTTGTGGTCAATTTGATCCCGCTTTAACGGGCAGTAAGACCCCCACCTCAAAATTCAGTGGAAGCAAAGAAGTTAGGTGGGGGATCAACTGTCCGTAAAAGTCCGATTGGTGAGGGCTGATAATCAGTGGGGGATGAACAAAACCCCCCACTGATTAAAGTTTCACTTTATTGCATGATTGAAAAGGTGTAGTCTTATTCCTCTTCAAACTGAAAAATATCCCGATTAATAAGTTGGTGGAGATACCTATCCATTTCAGCCGCAGAAACGCTTCTTTCATTTTTAAACCACCATGCGCTTAATGAGGTGATTGCCCCTGAATAAAACTCAATGATTAAATCGTTTGGCATCGTATGATTTTTGCGCAGTTGATGTAACGCTTCTATTTCTTGTTTTCTCGTTTCGTGACTTAACTGCTGTGTCCGGTTAATAAATTGTTCATCAGACATTTGCGTCTCTAATATTTTACCGATTTCTTCATGGTGTAGAAATTGCTCCATTACTTGAAATGGTTTGCTTAATCGATCTGAAACCGGTATTCCCGCAATCATCTTGCTGTATCGTTTAAATCCAAAGGCTAATAAAGCATCTTTATCTTCAAAGTGTTTATAAAAGGTTGTTCGGTGTACCATCGCGCGGTCACAAATTTGGTTAATCGTGATCGTACTATATTTTTGTTTTGATTGCGTCATTAATTCGAATAAAGAATCCCATAGTAATTTATGTGTACGTCTAATACGTAAATCAAGTTGTTTTTCATTATCATTCATCTACAATTCTCCTTTTTTGTAGATTAAATATACAGTGGCTGAAAATTGATTCTCCCTTTTTAATCTACATATGTATATTATATTACATGTGTTCTGGTGTATTTAAAGTTTTTTAAGTAAGAAACAGGAGGAGAATCTGTAAATGAATATGACAACTAAGAGCCCTGCAAGTGGCAAAGTTGATACTTCTAATATGAAACATACCCCGATTTTAATTGCATTACTTTTAGGGGCAATGGTTGCATTATTAAACGAAACGTTACTTGGTAATGCGTTAACCGTATTAATGAAAGAATTTGGCGTAACGGCTTCAACGATTCAATGGCTGTCTACAGCTTACATGTTAGTAGTTGGTGTTTTAGTCCCGATTACAGCGTTACTTCAGCAATGGATCACAACGAGACAAATGTTTTTGATCGCTATGGTAACGTTTTTAGTCGGTACATTAATTGCGGGATTTGCACCGACATTTTCCGTTTTATTAATCGGCCGTATCGTCCAAGCTGTAGCGACGGGGTTAATCTCACCGTTATTAATGAATACGATTTTACTTATTTGTCCGCCTGAAAAACGTGGTGCCACAATGGGATTAATCGCACTTGTCATGATGGCAGCTCCAGCAATTGGTCCTACATTATCTGGAGTAATCGTAGACTCACTCAATTGGCGCTGGTTATTCTATATTGTTATTCCGATCGTGATCATTTCCATTATGATTGGGATGAAGTACATTCAAAATGTTTCAGAGTTAACAAGGCCAAAAGTAGATTATCCATCTATCCTTTTATCGACGTTAGGATTTGGCGGGTTTGTGTATAGCTTTAGTGCATCAGGTGATTTAGGATGGTCCGATGCGAAAGTGTATGGCACTTTAATTGTTGGGCTTATCTCATTATGTATTTTTGTCGTTCGACAATTGAAAATTGAGAATCCAATTTTAGAATTACGAGCATTTAAAGTTCCGATGTTTACAATATCAGTTGGATTGATCGTCATTGTGATGATGTCGTTATTTTCAACGATGACTTTATTACCGATGTTCCTGCAAACAGTTTTACTCGTTACAGCTTTTAAATCAGGAATCATCATGCTTCCAGGAAGTATCATTAGCGCCATAATGGGACCAATCGCAGGTAAACTATTTGATAAATTTAGTCCGAAAGTTATTATCGTTCCCGGCATTGTGTTAGTAGGAATTGCAATGTTCTTATTTAAAGGCATTACTCCTGATACATCAATGGTACAAATTATTGTCATGCATAGCGTATTAATGGTTGGACTCATGTTTGTCATGACAGTACAAACATACGGTTTAAATCAATTAACACCAGATTTATATCCGCACGGAACGGCACTGTTTAATACGTTACAACAAGTAGCTGGCGCAATTGGTACGGCTATCTTTATTTCGAAAATGTCTTCAGGAACAACTAAGTATATGGAAAGCTCCGCAAACCCACTGGACTCAGTAGAGAAGTTAAACGGTTTAACTTCAGGATTCCAAGGTGCATTTACACTAGGGTTAGTCTTTATTGTTGTTGCTTTTATCGTATCGCTATTCTTAAAAGAAGAGAAAAAGGGAGTAGAAGTAAAGGGCGTTTTACAGAACGAAAATTAAGGTTTATATAAAAAAGACATCTTTTCTAGGGAAAGATGTCTTTTTCATATTTTTTTCGTAACACTTTTTTTGATGTCTTAATACATAAGAATTGGTATGTACAATATTTATCCTTTTTGAGCATGAATAATTATTGAGAATAACGATGCAAAGCCGTACTAATAACTAAGAGTCCAATAATGAGAGAAAGTGTTCTTATAATAAGTTCTGCCACTAATAGTTCACCAAATGATTTAGTGACATCGTATATAGATCCTGTTATGAGAATAGGTGCAATCATGATTATAATTCCAATTATTATTTGAAGAAGTAGATTGATGTTTTTATTCAAGACAATCACCTCCAAAAAAAATAGGGAATGAGAATATGGGGTTTTTTGTATTATAAAATGATTATATCGTATTACATTAAACGATGAGAATATTTTTAAATAGTAGAAATTAGAGACTCTTCAATAAAAAGGAATTAAATATGGTATTCTGTATTTAAGATATTTAAACGAAGACAGGGGAAATGAAGATGGACAAGAAGCTAACGTATTGGCTAGCATCTATTATAGGGGGAGTAGTACTTGCAACTGGTATGACTTATGGAATGTTACAGTTTGCTGAAGTCCCGCTTGAGAGTGAGGACCATGTTTTTGCAGAGGTTAATAAAGAAGACATACTATCGAATGAAGCAGAAGTGAAAGGCTCAAATGCACAACTTCACATTACAGTAACTTCTACTGAAGAAGAAGTGATTTCAGCTATGCATAGCATGACTCATCAAAAAGTAAAAGCGTGTGAAGGAAAGGGAGCAACCCCTATGTCCAAAAAGAATGCAGAGAAAGTAAGAAACATTCTAAACGGAAACAATTTCAAGAATAAAGAAGAGCTATTAGCAATTACTGAAAGATGGGCAAATAGAGATTTTAGTAAAATTTTAGAAGAACATAACTATTTTATTAAACTTCAAGGTGGCGAGATAGGTGAAGCTACAGTAATGGATAAGGTAGACGAGCAAGTATTCTGTCTCAATACTTTCGGTGATGATGTAACGGCCGCATTATTTAAATCAGGAGATCTTCAAGCGCTGTAAGGTGTTTTTTCTTTGATATAAAGAAAGCCTCAAGTATTCATATACTTGAGGCTTTTCCAATGGAAAGATAGGAATGATCCGAATTCCTTACATTAAGAACAAAGTGGAATTACTCCTAAACCAATTAATAAAGCTGCAGCAACTGCTGGAATTGGTACAGGAATTTGAATACCTTCTACAAACAAGAAATACTGACCACTTACTATTTTAAAACAAACTAATTGCATGGCTATTCCTCCCTTCTTTTAGGATTAATACATTATATTAATTTATCTATCTATTGATATAGTCGAATTATTTATTTTTAAAAATATAGTTAATATGTGAATAGTTTTCGAAAGGACCTGCTCAATCAATGCGGAAAAACATAAGATGAAACGAATCCATTAAAATACATGAGTGAACCTTAGTTTTCCCCTCTTATCTAAAGGAGGAACTATTATGGGTTATGGTGGTAGTTGTGGCGGTTGTGGCTTCTCGGGAGGCTTCGCTTTATTAGTTGTGTTATTCATTTTATTAATCATCGTTGGAGCTTCTTGCTTCTGCTAAAAACTATTGGAAAAGACACTCATATAGAGTGTCTTTTCTTTCGTGCAAAATGATTCCTGACAATAGCCAACTGTATAAAGTATACGGTATACTTTTGCCTCATTAGACATATAAAAATGTTGGAGGGATGTTATGAAACTAGTAGGGAAGCACATTTATATTCGGCTTTATAAAACTGCTGATGCTAACGAGTTAGCTAACTTACATATTAGAAATCGCGAATTTTTTCAAAGAGTGTGCCCGTTGCTCCCAGAAGTTTTTTATACAGAAGAACATCAAAAAATACGTCTTGAACAAGCTCTAAAAAAGACAGCTGAAGGGCAAGTATACCCTTTTGGAATCTTTTTAAGAGAAAATGATAAGCTTATCGGAGACATTTCATTAACTCAAATTGTTAGGGGGGACCTCCAAAGCTGTTATACGGGATTTACTTTAGATAAGGAGCATAATGCAAAGGGCTATACAACAGAGGCTCTTCAACTTGTTGTAGATTTTGCTTTTAGGGAATTAAAGCTACATAGAATTGAAGCAGGAGCGATGCTTGATAATATAGCATCTATTCGTGTATTAGAAAAAGTGGGGTTTAAAAAAGAAGGTATAGCGAAAGAAAATATAAGGATTAATGGCAAATGGACAGATCATCAAATATTAGCTATTATCAATAGTTTGGATGTGTAAGCTTATTTTGATTCCAATAACGATAATTATGTAAAGGGCTGTCTATATCGACAGCTTATTATATTTTTTGCTTAGCGTGATTTTTTCGGAATGCTGGCGGCACCCCATCGCTATCAGGTTAAGGAAAACGTTCCTCACCAAAATGATAAAAATAAATTTCCTTAGTATAAAACACAAAGAATTTTTAGCTTGATGTGTATGTGTTGATATCCATAAAATAAAAAAGCACTCAACTGAGTGCCCTCTATATACCTAATAATTGTTTTTTCTTCGCTTGGAATTCTTCTTCAGTAATAATACCTTGGTCTAACAACTCTTTATACTTTAATATTTCGTCAGCACCACTTGTAGTTGCAGCCACTTGTGTTTGCCCCTTATTTGACAATATTCCTTCTATGTATGTTTTGATTTCTTCAGCCATTTTTTGCTCTTTTTTTACAAACATAACTGTATTTTCATCTTTTGTAGCTGCAAATACTCCACCTTTGCTTTCTTTACTCCCCATAAAAATAAATTGGATATATCCACTAGTAAATCCAGCCTGCTTCATTTGTACCCCAGTTAACGTATTGATATCAATTGTCTTTTCGCCATCTAAACCATGATTCATAAGGTTTACAAAGCCTTTTCTTTTTATGCGGATAAAATTCCCATCAATAGTAATTGTAGACTTTCCAGCACTTTTAAATTCATATACTTTATTCACTATAAATCCTCCCCAAAAATATATAAGAACATAGTATATTATAACTGTATTTCTATATTTTGTATTATAGTTTATGAGAAGTTTATGAATCTAATAAAATATAAATTTAAAAAACCTCCGTATACATCTAAAGGGAGTTTTTACACTAACAACATTAACATCAAGAGATACAAAAACTTTCTTACTTGAGGATGTTTTCAAAGTATTACTGTCTCAAATGCTACTACAGCTAACGCTTCACCGAGTCCATTATTTATCCAACAAACAACATATATTTGTTGTGATGAATCAAATTCATATTACTGTGAGGATAGTGACTATGGTTATTAGTAGTTATTAAAGAGGGCCTTGGCTCTTTTTTTATTTTCTTTCGACATAATATGACAATATACGAATTAATAGTTTGGTATTATTATCTAGAAATCTTACATTTATCTACAAATTATTATTGTATTTTTAATTTTTAAAATGTAAAATATTTCAATGTAAATACATACCATTTAGGGGGATAAAGAAATTTATGAAAAAATTATTAGCTTCAGCAACAGCGGTAACACTATTAACAGTGGGGTACAGTTCTTCTGCATTTGCAGCTAAGAGTCCTAATGATACAAAAAACTGTGGCCATTTTAAAAGTCAACAAGATGCTCAAGCATTCTGGGATCAAAATGGATATGGTGTTGGAAATGATCCACACCGTTTAGATAATGATAAAGACGGCATTCCATGTGAAGATTATAAATATCCAAAGAGCACAAATACTACAACAGAAAATAAAGAAACTACTAAACCTCAAGAACAACCTAAACAAGAAAACACTAAACAAGAAAACACTAAACAGGAAAACACTAAACAAGAACCTGTTAAACAAGAAAACACTAAGCAAGAGAATTCAAAACAAAACAACCAAACAACAAATAATAAACAAGAACAAACTAAGCCTCAAACAACTGCAAAAGAAACAAAGAAAAATACTAATACAGTTGTGAAAAAAGAAACGAAAAAACAAGGTGAAAAATTACCTAATACAGCATCAAACGGTGTTACAATGATGTTAGCAAGCTTAGGATTAGCATTAGCTGGTTCTGTATTAATGTTCCGTCGTAAAAAGACAAACGCATAAAATAGTTCCTTAAAACGGCAGGAGAAATCCTGTCGTTTTCAAATGGAGTGATAAAAGTGAATAAAAAACAATGGATAGGCTTATGTTTAACTGTTATTGGACTTACTATCTTTTCCTATTATTTTCTAGAATGGTATAGTGCTAGACAATCAGCAGAGTCGTTAACAACTAACGAGGCTAAACAATATGAGACCTCCACACCTTCTAAAGAAAATGAAACGCAAAAAATCAATCAAACAGAGATAGAGACAGAGACAAAGATTGACACTTCATTACAATCTGAAGAACCTGTACAAATTCCTGCTTCAAAGGTAAACCATCAGTTAGGAGATAAAGTAGCATATTTAATTATCCCTAAAATACAAAAGAAATACTCTGTATATTGGGGAGCTGATGATAAAGTACTAAAAAAGGGTGTAGGTATGTTTGTTAGTGACTTAACTACTACACCATCTGGAAATGGTCATACAGTTTTAAGTGGACATAGAGATACTGTTTTTACCGAGCTTGGTCAATTAAAGGAAAATGACCAACTTATCGTGGAATATGAAAATAAAACATATACATATGAAATTAAAAAGCATTGGATAACAGATTCAGAAGATCGAACAGTTATTGTAGAAAAAAGTGAGTCAACATTAACATTAACAACTTGTTATCCTTTTGACTATATAGGAGACGCTCCAGATCGGTACATAATTGAAGCATCTCTACTTTCCATTCATTGAGGATGGAAAGTCCAATACACATTAGTAAAATTAAAGTGTTTATCCAGTCGGAGAAAGGCACCTTAAGGGTGTCTTTTTTTATGTAAATAAGCTGCTCATACGGACAGCTTATTATGGTTTTTGGCTTAGCGTGATTTTTTCGGAAAGCTGGCGGCACCCCATCGCTATCAACCTAACAGAGCAGGTTGCTCCCAGAAGTTTTTTATACAGAATAACATCAAAAAATACGTCTTGAACAAGCGTTAAAAAAGAAAGCTGAAGGGCAAGTATATCCTTTTGGAGTCTTTTTAAGAGAAAATGATACAATGAAGATAATATTAGGAAATTATGGGGATGATTACGTTGCTTACTTTGATAAAATTTGTAGTTAGTTATGCTGCAAGTCTGTTTGCTTTTATTTTTGGATGGTTCTTAATTTCATATATTTTTAATCCTAGCTTTATTCACCCGGACGTTTTACATGGATTCATAAAAACTATCGTCACTTATGGTAGTATACCAGCTCTCATAGCTTGTTTACTTGGGGAAGTTTTATATAGGAAAATTAAACGATGTCGAGAGTTTCAATTTGGAATTCCTTTATTTATAGGACTAGCATTTATCTATACACTTATACCATTTCTTTTTCTTTTTACTTTTACTTTTTCACATTTCTTTGACTTCGTTGCACCTGTCATTATGGGGTCCTTAGCTTTTTATTTAGTGCGTAGAAAAATATAATTATAATAGATATGTCTGAATCACTAGTTTCAAAAATCCTTCACGCAATGATGATTGCATGAAGGATTTTGATGTTTTCTTATTTTTTTGTCTCGTTGATCCATGTAATAATGTCCTGAATGACGTACTCGGGAACATTAGCAGGGATTTCGTATTCACTAGGAAGACTTAATTCACCGCCACCTTCCATGAAGAAATGATTCAATTTCGGGTATTTTTTGAACTGAACATTTCCGCGGTTTGAAAGTCCTTCTTGCCATTTTGTATATTCATCTTTTACTGTTACTTGGTAATCGCGTGCTCCTTGCAGAATGAGTAAAGGCTCTTTTCGTAATTTTGCCTCTTCAACTGGACGCCACCTAGAAACATCATACATAAAATGAGGTGACCCAAAATTGTAGTCAGCTGGAGGACGGTCAGGATTGAAAGTAGGATCCTGAATAAAAGCAACCTGTCTTTTTAGTTCAGTGATTTCTTCCTTTGACGCCCCAAGGTATTCATACTGATCAATGGCAATGTCAGTCAAAGGGCGTGCAGGTGGTGCGAGTAAGATACTTCCTCGGACAAGTGAGGAAGGCGCTTTGCTCAGTATACGTGGCATTGTACCAGCTCCTAGGCTATGTCCAAGAATGAAAATATTATTTGGATCAATGCCTTCCTGCTGCGCTACTGATTTTGCTGCATATATGGCATCATCTGTAGTATCACGGTCTAATGTAACAGGTTCTGCACTCATCTTTAATGCATGTTCTAAGGTGCGCTTTTCATAGCGCAACACTGCAATTCCGTTGGATGAAAGGCCCACCGCAATGTCTCGTAAGATTTTTGTTCCCATATATGTGCTATCGCGATCATGGATGCCAGCACCATGAACAAGAACAACTACGGGCAGCTTTTCACCACGCTTATGTTTCGGAACTGTTAATGTCGCTGGTAACGGATAGGTAGAATTTCCAATGACGATTTCACGTTCTTGATAGGAGTCAGGTTGATCATAGCTAGGATGCGGGATGGTATAAGATTCCTCGGGTGGCCTTTCGCCAATTTCATCTACTTTCCCGCCAGGTGTGAATTTAAGGAGTAGCGGTATGGTAGTTCCTTCGGTAGCTGCTGGAATTTCCACCGTCTGATGGACCAAGTTTCGTTCTTTTATCACGGGGATTCCCATGCTTTTTATCCCGCTCCAGCCACTTTGTGTCCACCAGTTTTGTAATGTGGTTGCTGTAAACTTGGATTGAAAAGCAGCAGACGTCAACTGTAGTGCCTCTGCATACTTACCTTGCTGGAGATATTCAAAAAATAATGATGTACGCTCCGTTAAAGAGACTAGTTTCTTTTCAGCAGATTGTTCCTCATGTGTATCTGCGTGAATAGTTGTTGTAAGCGGGAAAGATGAAACGCCTAAAGAAAAGAGTAGGGTAAAGGTAAGTGCAGATCTTTCTATTTTCTTTTTTTTATTCATGTTTTAACCTCCAATATGTGATGGTAAAAAACAGGTATAGTAATTAGAATTTTAGTGCGAAAACTTCAAAATATTTGCAAGTAATCTCCAAAACTTGGACATACTAATATTATTATTCTAAAAAACGTAGATTTTTTCTCTTGTCACATGCATATTAATCCCAGAAATAATCTTCCTTCCTTCACTTTCTATTTTGATTATAGGAAACAAAGCTCTCGTTTTTCTTACTTGATACTTACAAATTCCTTAAGCAGGGGATATTTTAAAATCTTAGCTTGATGGATATGTGGTGGTACTCCTATGTTAAGAGATAGCTTAAGGACCAAGGATTATGTTGTTTTTATAAAGAGTTGATGTTATGTTTGTTTTGTAACATATGGTGTTTTATGTATGTAGGAGGATTTATTGAAGAAATTATTAATATTGTTTTTATTAGCTACATTTTGTCTACAGATTACAGGATGTTCTAATAATATGGGTGCACAAAGGGAGAAGTCTAAAGCTTCAACACCTGTGAAGTTTAAACGCATCAATAAAGGGTGGTACAAACATATGTAATAGTTTGTATCACCCTTTATTGATGTTAGAAGTCATAAGGAAAAGGTTGTAGATATTCTTCATAAAGAAAAGACACCTATATAAGAGTGTCCTTTCTAATAGTTTTTTAGCAGAAGCAACTGCATCCGATAATGATTAAGAGTACAACGAGTAAAGCAAATCCGCCAGCAAAACCACAGCCTTCTCCGCAATTACCACCATAGCCCATAATAGTTCCTCCTTTAGGTAAGAGGATAAAACTAAGGTTCATTCATGTATTTTAACAGGCTCGCTTTACCTTATGTTTTTAACAATGAATGGAGCAGGTTCTTTTTTATTTTATCGAAAGTAAACTTTTAGCCAGTAGTTTATTTTCATACTATTGATTCTTATAAGTATTTGGTGAAAAATCAAGGAGTTGCAAAAAAATACTATACCGAAATTTAGTTCGGTATAGTAACGTGCATATCAAAGATCCCACTTTGCTATATCCTCAAAAAGAGTCATAAAAATCTATGTTTTTTTAATTCAGTTGCAAACTACAAAACTTCTTTTTAAAGAAATGTATGTACATACAAATTATATTTTATTCCATAACTCCCTAACTTTTGTTCACGATAGTCTGATATTGAAAAAAATATAATATTTGGTACGACATCACTTTGTTTTTTTATAAAGTTTTGTAATTAAACTATAATATTGTATTTTTTTTGTATTATTGAAATTAGTAATAATAAAATGTATTATTGAAAAGCACAATTTATAATTCAAGTAATCAGGACTATGCGCCCATTATAATTTGAACATTCAGAAATTATAATATTGTCTAAAAATGAGGTGAGATTCATAGAAACAGTAAATATTAAATGGTATGGAATGTATAGTATAAATGATTTTTATAATAGGGAAGAAGCTTCTAAGAAGGGGATATTTGCAATCTCTAGAGTATGTGCTAAGAATGTAACATTGCTATATATAGGACAAACCAAAAGAAGTTTTATACAAAAGATAAGGGAACTTAATAAGGTGTGGCCTTTCGATGAGAGCGAATTAAAGATTACATTAGGAATAATAGAATTTCCTAGTGGTGAAATTTACTCTGAAAAGAAGGTAAAAGAGATAAAATCTCTTTTGATTTTACGACATACCCCATTAGAAAACGAAACATCTTTATTATACTATAGAGGGAAATTTAATTTAAAAATTATAAATAAGGGAAGAAGAGGTTTAATTGTTAAAAAGCTTTCTACAGGAGATCTAATGTGGACATAATTGGAATCACCTTTGAATAAAATTGAAGGTTTCTTAAGTGCGGAAGCTTATCAATTTTTAATGTATTAAACTATTTTGAATGACATATGTCAGATGCTTGAAAAAAATAAATTTTATTATGATCTGAGATCCTGTAGGAAAGTGTAGTTTATTTCTATTATTTAATAAAATATTAAGAAAATTATAGAGATAATACATAAAGAGTAGAGGAGAAAGTAAACGCGGAGGTTTGAAGAATGGGACAAGTAAGTAGATTTCAAGAAAAACAACAGAATCGTCGTCAAAAGGCAATTTTTAATATTGCATTTACTTTAATATTAGTGACAGTTGGTATAGTGACATACCAGTTATTTACTGCTTCTAATACATCAAAGAAAGCAATTGCTCAAGAAAAGAAAGCAACAAAGATAGAAGAGAAGAAAACTGAAGATAAAGAAACAGCAAAGATAGAAGAGAAGAAAACTGAAGATAAAGAGGTAGCAAAGATAGAAGAGAAGAAAACTGAAGATAAAGAAACAGCACAGCTAGAAGAGAAGAAAACTGAAGATAAAGAGGTAGCAAAGATAGAAGAGAAGAAAACTGAAGATAAAGAAGCAGCACAGCTAGAAGAGAAATCAAAAGCAGAAAAATCGGTAAAAACAAACGGAAATGAAAATAATGAGGAAGAAAAAGCGGCATCTCAAGAAAAGGGTTCTCAAACTAATCCTTCTTGGAAGCCAATTGGTACCGAGCAAGGAGCAAAACCTGAAATGAAATTTAAAGAAGGAACAGTAGATTGGAGTGAGATGAAAAAAGCAATTTCTTATGCTGTTGATGTTCCAGAGAGCCAATTGATTTTCGATTTTATTGGGAATAATGGTAATAATAAAGCCTACGGTAATGTACGAGATAAGCAAAATAATAAAAAATATAAGGTTAATATTGATTGGGTAGAAAATCAGGGGTGGAAACCAGCATCTGTTCAGGTGGTAAGATAAATAATAGAAATGTAATGATGTAAATAAGCTGTCCATATGGGCAGCTTATTATTTTTTTGCTTTATTTACCTCACTATTTTATCTATAACTTCTTTATATTTATGATAGTAATTAGTTTCAAATAAATATGGGGATAGTTGGACTGAACAAAATGTTCCTTGTAAGTAGTAAGCATCTTTTTCGATTTTAATTTATAATTATTTATAAAAAAGAAAAGACACCCTAAGGTGCCTTCCTTCGACTTGAACCATCTTAATTTTAATAATATATTGGACTCCCATCCAAATATTATTTTACCATGTTAAGTTGTTTTATTCATTGAGAAATATGTTTTAAATCTATATTTTTAAAAAATATATAGATTTGAACAATATGTATACGAGCCGCATATCAAAAAAAAGACACTCTCAAGAGTGCCTCTCCTTAGCAGCCGAATCCGCCGCCCCAACAGCTAGCGCCAACGATGATTAATAAGATGAAGAGCACAACAAGTAAGGCAAATCCGCCGCCGAAACCACAGCCTCCACCACAACTACCGCCATATCCCATATTAACTCCTCCTTCCATAAAGACCATTTATTAATGGATTTAATTTAATTTATGTTTTTAAGGATGAATGGAGCAGGTCCTTAAAAAATAAAAGGATTTTGGAAGTTAAAAAGAGTTGACGACCTTATTTTTGTCACCGGTATTTCGTCTTCTACATATTGTATTTTATTCTGTGTATTGGGGGAAGGAGGATCTTATGGCTAATTCTGAGATGATTTTACGTTTACTTACGGATTTAAAGATTGAACAACAATTGTTGAAAGAACAGTTAGAGAAAATGCAAACAGCTGTGACTATTCTTGAAGAAAAATCAGTGACGCTTAAAGAAAAACCAGCGACTCTTAAAGAAAAAACAATGACTCCTGAAGAAAAACCATCTGTTACAAAGCAAAGGGCTTTTTCTGGACGCCCAACATCTTTTCGTGATTGGAGAGCATCTAGTCAAAAAAATTAGGGAATGTTATGTGAAATGATAAGTAAAAAAGTACAGTCTGCTGTAGAAAAGACTGTACTTTTTTATGTCAGTAGAGAATGTTAAGGGAGACGTATTTATTTGGCCTATTCCACTTTTAATTGGAGTTCTTTATCTAACTTATCATTATTAATTTTTAAAGTTAATCCTTGCGTGTTTTTCGGTACATCAAATACAATGTTTCCTTCCGAATGTTCATCAGGGTTAACAATGCCAAATTTAAATGTAGAGGTATTTGCAGCTTTAAGTACGGATTGATGTTCATTAGAAATGTGATATTCTTTTCCGAATTCATCAATTAATTTAAAGTTGTTGATATCTAGTGTAATGGGTTCTTCTTTGCGATTATAAACTGCGATATCTAATACTTTAAAGACACCTTGTGCTTTAACTTCTCCAGTCCCTAGAACATCTAATGACTCGGCAGATCCCATTGACATGTATACATCAGAGGAATCTACATTGGTAGGAAGTTCTTTTTGCGGATTCTTGCGATTAAGTTCGTTATTCTCTGTTTTTTTTGAAGTCTTTTGCTCGTTTTTCGCAGATGTATCATGTGAACTGCAAGCTGATACTCCAAACAAGAATGTGCTACATAATAATGATGTTAATAACTTTTTGTTCATCGTTTGTTTCTTCCTTCCAAAATAGAAGCACTTTTAATGAGTGCTATATATATTTGTCTTTATATGTATTACATTTTATATCTTATTATATTGATTTTGGAAGGAAAAGGGAAAATGTTGTACATTTCTCTGATTCGAATTATTTATCTGTCTAAAAGTTGAAATTAAAATGAGCCCCATAAATGATAAACCATTCCACTAACAAAAAACACTAACCCTAAAAATAAAACAATTAAAGCAAGTACTCCATTTTTATTATGTTCCATAAAATTAGCTCCTTTTTCATTTACTTATATACAAAAGCCTCTAGTCGTAATTATGGCTAAAGGCTTTAATCTTCATACTTTGTACTTTATAAAAAAGTTGTACTTCTGTATTAATTTGGAATATGATTATTTAAAGAGAAGGTGATGAGTACATGCATGAAACAAAACAATTCCCGCTTATATCGGGAAATCTCTCATTAGATTTAGTAAATACAGAGTTAGTTAGGCGTGGACAACGTTATGATTTATTAATAACAGATGAAGATGTATTAGAATGGTTACATGTAATAAAGGTTAATCTTCCTTTTTTGAATGGAAAAACATTTATAGGGATTCAAGAGCGAATGAAGCTGGTTACATCTAGTATATTAGAAATAAGAAATATAATGAGAAAGCAGTTTGAGGCAATTGCTGATCAGCACGAAATTTCCAATGATTTTATTACGTATTTAGAAAAACAAATTGAGAAAGCACCGTTTACATATAAAATCATTGAACAGCAGCTAGTACCTATCCCGGTTGGAGAAATCGAGGATGTACTCACATCGTTAATTGCATTTGATGCTTTAACTTTAATAGTAGAAAATAAGCTTATTTTCCTTAAAAGGTGTTCAAACCCTGACTGTGTTTTATTATTTATAGATAAGAGTGGAAAACGAAAATGGTGTTCTATGAAAATATGTGGGAACCGGAAAAAGGTAGCAAAATTCCAGAATCGAAAATGTGAAGAAGTTTAGGGAATCAACTTATAACAGTTGATTCTTTTTTTGTATTCTTGAACTAACCCTTAAAATTAATGTTTACAGGTTAGTTATGTCAGGTTATAATTGTTGGTAAATAAAGGAGGAGAACGATGGATAATATAACAGCAACTAAGCAGAAAGATCCTCAACCAATAAGTGTACGATATTTTACGAAAATGAAAGGGAAAGGAAGAAGCCCATTACAAGTAAATGTAAAGGACTCTTTAACGGGACTACTAGGGGGATTTTTAACAATTCTTACCTTAACATATTTAACGAGCATAACCTCTACAGAATTATTAATGGCTCCATTTGGGGCGAGTTGTGTATTGGCGTTTGGAGTTTGGAATGCGCCATTATCTCAGCCGCGTAATATTATTGGAGGACATTTGATTTCAACTTTCATCGGTCTATCAATATATCATTTGTTTGGGAATGAATATTGGACAATTGCTTTAGCGGTGGGGATGGCAATAGCCGTTATGATGTTAACGAGAACGACGCACCCTCCAGCAGGCGCCGATCCGATTATCGTTATTTTAGGGGCAAATAGTTGGAGTTATTTAGTAACACCAGTTTTAATTGGCTCCGTTGTTATTGTAGTTATTGCTTTATTCATTAATAATATGAGTAGTAAAAGAAATTATCCAACTTTTTGGGTGTAGTTTGTGAAGTGAAAAATAATTTAAGTGAGTATTCTATTCTTACTATGTTTTCATTTCACATACATTTTAGTTTACAAAGAAAAGACACCCATATAAGAGTGTCTTTTCCAATAGTTTTTTAGCAGAAGCAAGAAGCTCCAACGATGATTAATAAAATAAACAATACAACTAATAGTGCAAATCCTCCAGCAAAACCGCAGCCTTCGCCGCAACTACCACCAAATCCCATAATAGTTCCTCCTTTAATAAGAGGGGAAAACAAAGGGTCACTCGTGTTTTTTAACGGATTCCATTTACTTTATGTTTTGAAGTATAAACATGAGCGGGTCCTTTTGAAAATAAAAAAGACACCTTGAGGTGCCTTTTGTCCAATGTCATTTCATTAATATTCGTTAGCATAAAACTCTTTTATTAATTTTATTTCATTTGTATCTGGATTAAACTTAAATATTTTAATTTGATTCGATTCATCTTTGTATGCAAATGTATTCTCACCAACTTGGGTCATATTGCTGGTGTTTAAAATAGGATCGCTACCGTGATCAGTAATTTCCACAGTTTTCTCCCGGTCCCAGAATGCAATGACAATAATCAAAATGATAAGACAAACCCGTATAAAACGTAATTCTCTTGCAACAGGATGTTCCATCTGTTAGTCTCCTTTATTGTTTGATAGATTCTGTTTATAAAAGAGATAATTCCTAGGGATAGAATATAAATAAAAAAGACACTTTAAAAAGTGTCTTTTTTATTTTAGTTATGCGCATTACTTAATAAGACGCTAGTTCCTCAGTCTGGCTATGAGTAACTATGTAGGGTAACTCTATTATAACATTTTAACCAGTAATGGGTCTATATGGAATTTGGTTGATTTTAATTTTGATGATTCATAACTATTTGTTAAGTATTTAGATGAAGGAACTAAGCTTGTTTTAGAAGAGTATTTAGATGAGCTTATACATTGGTCTTGCGGCAATACAACTGGAGAAAGGGGAGGTTGGTTTGCATTAATCGAGCGAGGGGCAAATCGTGGGCTTTGGGAAGAAGCTGATGTAGAAGATTATGAAGAGAGAAAGAAAGTTTTACATACATTAAAAGCACAGCTGATAAAGTGTAGAGTTATATTTCCCTTTACACGAACATAACGGTATAATATAGTTAAGTTAAGTAAACTTAACTATTAAGTGAAATGAAATAAAAGCATGGAGGATGCTATGACTAGAACGTATAAAGAAGTAATTAATGAAATGAATCGAGCCTATACGGAACTCTATATTTTACTATTTCAAGATTTAAAGGATGAGTTCGGTCTTACTGGGCAGCAAGAGAGCATGCTATTTCATATTAATTTAAATGAAAACACGACAGCAAATCACATTGCGACTACTTTTAATATATCAAAAAGTGCCGTTAGCCAAGTTTTATCGAAATTGGAGAAACAGAAGATGATTTCAAAACAAGTAAACCCTAATAATAAACGTGAGTATTTCCTTACACTTGGTCCAAACGGTAGTAAGTATATAGAGCGGTTGTCTGAGTTAGATGATGTATTAATTGAGAAATACTTTTCTAAAATCGATATAAATGCCCTAGAGCAAATGACCGATACATTAACGAAAATAAATAAAGTGATATTGGAAGAAAAGCAGAAGGATCTTGATTGTAATGAGTAAGAAGCAAGATGAAACAATTAGTAGAAAGGAGGGGAAGCGTGTTATGAGTTACATACCAAATATGATTACGATAGCAAATTTTGTGTGTGGACTTTTGGCTATTCACGCTGTTTTCGTTCACGATATGTATGGTGCAGTTATGTTCATTATTACAGGTATGGTCTTTGATCTGTTTGATGGCATGGTCGCTCGGAAATTGGATTCTGTTTCGGAAATAGGCGGAGAGTTAGATTCATTTGCGGATTTAGTTACTTTTGGGGTGGCACCGTCTATTCTTGCATATAGTGCCTCGTTAAAAGATTTGCAGTCTATCGGGATAATATGTGCGCTTGCTTATAGTATTTGCGGAATGCTTCGGCTTGCAAGATTTAACATACAGCAAAGCAAACTTCCGACATTTATCGGAATGCCGATTCCATTCGCGGCAATGTGTCTCCTTATTTTATGCTTTTTAAATAATCCAGTTTCCGTGGCGTTTGGTACATGCGTACTCGCTTATTTAATGGTGAGCAAAATCAAATTTCCCCATTTTAAAAAACATATAGCTGAAAGCTTGGATTGATGATACGGAACTACAATGAGAAAGATAAAGGAGAATAGCATGATTCGTACGGCATTAAGATCGTTCAACATACAAATGTATTGTTTGCTAGGCGTAATGTTATTGGGATGGTTGATGACGCCTTTTTCAGCCCAGTTTGTCGGGATAAGCATTGGCCTTTTGGTGAGTATGTACTGCGCCTGGATTTTAGGAAGGCGTATTGAAAAGTTTGGAGATAGTATTGTAAAAAAAGAAAAAGCACCGATGCTCGGAATGATAAATCGGTTCGCAGCCGCAATACTAGGTGCGATTATTATGTATGAAATAGAACACCATGAATTCATGTGGACATTTGCTGCTGGAATCATGGGGGGATATTTCTTGGTTATTATTAATTTGGGGTATTACAGTATGAGGGATGCGGAGGAGTAAAGAAAAGACACCCTAAGGTGCCTTCCTTCGACTTGAACCATTTTCATTTAATACGAATCTATCCGTATTACCCCTTTGTTATAAATGTAAACACACCCTATAAAACAGAATCATCTATATACACCAGATTGTTAGTTCATAAAATACAAGAAATTTGAGATTAGTATCGGAGTAACGCCACATCCCCTAAAATGATTGATATGTTACGCCTATCAAAAGAATCTGCTTTATAGAACGTGTCCACAGTTTATATTTTACTATATTTAATATTCATTAAGTGTATTTTTTGTTAATATGTATAATTACATAAAGTGGAAGGCGAAAGAGAGTATGCTTTCGTATTGTGTAATGAAGAAAAAACACTTTAAGGTGCCTTCTTTCGATTGGAATCATCTTAATTGTATTGCGTCGTTATCATATAAGAAAAAAGACATCAATTAAGATGTCCTTTTTTCTTTGTAAAATTGGTGTTAAGAAGGTATAACCTATGAATAATATAACAATCATCGAGTAAGTTTATTATAGCAGCGATAAATAGGGTTTTTATATGTAATATTACATATATATAGATTTATTTATGTTTTATTTGTATATTTTAATTGTCTGTTCCTTGTTTTAATTCGTTTAGTTATATTATTTTTTGAGTGCTCCAGCAATGGAGCCTTTTTTTAGTATTCTATTTTGATGATGTTCCATAAGATTAGCACCTTTTAAAGCTGTTTTTATATAAAAAGCCTTTAACTTGTAATTATAGCTATAGGCTCTAAGTGTCATACTTTATAGTTTATAAAATCTTATAAGAAGAATAACCAGTATTTTATATAGAATTTATCCCGCTATTTGCCGGGCTGCCTGTAAACGCCCAAGTGGTGAGAGCTGATTAAAGTTTCACTTTATAATGTTTTTTATCCAATTTGGAATTGAAAATGTACTAGCTTGATAATGAAGCTAGGTTATTAGAAGTGAAAAATTTTAGTTTTATTATAATTAATAGAAATGAAAGTAGTGTAAATATAAATCCACTCCAAATAAGTTGATGAATACCTAAGTTTGAAATGAACCAGCCTCCAATAGTTGTTCCTAGAGTAATTCCGAGATTTGAGAATGAAACGAATAGGCTATTACCAAATTCGGGTGCTTCTCTTGCTTCACTTATTAACCATGTTTGACCAACAATTAATCCACCAGCATGCACGATTCCCCAAATGAATACCATAAAAATCATTGGAACAAGATAAGAACCTAAATAATAAACCAATATGTAAACAATAGAATATAAAATAGGGAACGATATTACTGTATTTACTATGCTTCTTTGCAAGAGACTACCAAATAAATGATTGCCTAAAATCATAACTATACCAAATATGAATAGCATGATACTGATGAGAGATCCATTCATGGAAGTTACTTTTGCAAGGTACTCGGCGAAGTAGCTGTATACGGAAAACATAGCTGCAAAAAGGAATGTGATGGTTAAAATATTTAACCATAATCCTGGTTTGCCGAGTATACGAATTTGTTTGCCGAAAGACATTTTTTCTTTAACGGGCATAGAAGGAAGTGAGATTAGCATTCCAATGAATGCAAGGGCGTTAATAAGCGCTCCGAATAAGAAAGCAATTTCTAATGAAAATTGATCTGCAAGGTAAGAGGTTAATGGTACACCTAGTGCAAAGCCAACCGTAATTCCCATGAAAACTTTTGTAACCGCTTGACCACTCTTTTCAGGAGGGGCAAGTTTAGCAGCTGTTACAAGAGCGATTGAAAAGAAGAGTGGGTGAAGTGCTGCTGGTAAAATACGAAAAACAAGCATGATTTCAAATTGTGTTGTATAAGCGTAGATTATATTTGAAATAACAAAAACAAAGATGACTGTTAATAAAATTATTTTGCGATTAATACTAGAAATGAGCAGAATTAAAAACGGACCAGAAATAGCAACGACTAGTGCGAATATACTTACTAAAAATCCTGCTTGTGCAGTTGAAATGCCAAATTTCTGAGTGATTTGTGGTAATACGCCGACAATACCCATCTCGGTAGTAATAATTCCAAACACCCCTATTGCTAGTGTAAGAATAAGTAAAGGACTTACTTTTTTCATTTGTAAAACTCTCCATTCTTATTATTATTTTGAAAGTAAAATCGATTTATTAACAAAGAAATGAGCATGATTGGATGTCAATAGTATTAGAATTATGTAATGTTAAATACAAAGACAGATATCTAAATAACTAGATATGATATGTTAAAAAAATGCTCCTTTCTATGTTTCTTACTTTTATAGGTAGCGAAGTTTTAAAAAGAATGTATTGGACAGCTATATAAAAGTAGAATGTGTGAAAGCAAATAATCAATTGGTAGGTTGATTATTTGCTTTCATTTTATAATTCGTTTTGAACGTATTCAGAAAACTCTCGTATTGTTTTTTCATTTCGGCGATAGTAGGTCCATTTTCCAATTCGGTCAGATTGTAGTAAACCTGCTTTTTTCATAGTTAATAAATAACTAGAAATAACCGATTGGGCTAAGCCAGTTTTAAGCTGGATATCTCCTACGCACACTCCAACTTGAAAACTAAGGCCTTGCTCTAGATAAGCTTTTTCATCGAAATGGTTTTCTGGATTTTTCAACCATGATAAAATTTGACATCTTGTTTCATTTGACAATGCTTTATAAATTAATAAAGGTTCCATAAGGATATTATATCTACTTTTATAGATTTGTAAATGGGTTTGTGTGATTTTAAGGGAAGAAGGTATAGTTGATCCCCTCGAATAGGAACAGGGTGCTCTTGATCTGTACCTTTTGTAAAGGACATTCTAAAAAAAGTTAGGCAACCTAAAAAAGATGATTTCTGTATGCAAACAGGAGTCATTTTCTTTAAATTCTATTGATAGCAAGAGTGATTATAGTACGTCATATATTTCTTAATTTCATGTGTTAACTGAACAAACGATTCACATGAGTTTATATATGCTGCATCGGTTAAAGTATTACAGGCAAAAATGATAGTATTGTTAGGTTTAAGCATGTTGTTGCCTAGCTATCAATGGCGGATTCCTAAGAAGAGTAATAATAAAACCCAACTGAAGATTTAAGAAAAATTTTATGTTTATCCCACTCTTTATTTTAAAAGTTTTTCCTATCCTATAAATGACTTACATCATGAAGGAGACTAAAAAAGACAAAGTCATAGATGAAAATGTAAAGTTAGGGGATTCTACATGCATACAGGAGTTTTGATTAGTTATTTGTATACGTATTTTTTTACTATAATTTTTTGTATTGTGTTTCAAATTGGATTTTATTTTAAAGCGAAAAACAATATATCTATTCGGCATTTTTTATGGGTGTATGTTTTTCTATTCTACCTTTCGCTAGTGTATAAGGTGACGCAAATCGCGACTGTATGGGATATAAGTAGATATGAAACGTGGATTCGTGTAAGTCAAATCAACTTGACTCTATTTGATACGGTAGGTAGTACTACGTATCTTTTGAACATTGTACTGTTTATGCCGTTAGGTTTTTTATTACCGACTATTTGGCCGCAGTTTAGAAAGATAAAAAACACCGTATGCGCGGGATTCTTTTTTTCATTGGCAATTGAGTTAAATCAATTACTAAATAATAGAATTACAGATATTGATGATTTATTTACGAATACCCTTGGGGCAATTATTGGGTATGTCTTATATAAAGTATTATATACAGCGTTATTTAAATTGATATTGAAAAGAGAGGAAAAAAAGCTTGATACAAACTCGTCTCTAGTCATAAAATACGAGGCTGTTTTTTGTTTAGTGTGTTCATTTGTAGGTGCGATGTTCATTTATTATCCAGCTTTATTTGGAAGACCTGTAATCATTCAGTGAGGTGAGTATGAATTTCTTTTGAACGCTCGAGCGATATTTCAATTTGTAAAAAGCCTTTAACTTGTTATAGTTAAAGGCTTTTATCATCATAATTTTTACTTACCAATTACCCACTCTAACATCCGCCTTCAACCACTTCACCCAATCCAAATCCTCTACCTTAAGCAAACTGAGAGAAACACCCTTCATATCTAAAGAAGTCAACAGCGTACCAACCTTTACGAACTCCACATGTAATCCTTCCAGTTCACACAAACGGCGAATGTCATTTGCGAAAATGTATTGTTCCATTAATGGAGTTGCGCCGAGTCCATTAATAAGGATAGCGAAGTTGTCTCCTTTTCTCCAGCGGTAAATGCTTTTTAGTTTGTTCATTAGTTCAATCGCTAATATTTCAGAAGAGGATAGTGCTTCTTTACGGTAACCTTTTTCGCCGTGGATACCGACGCCATAAAAAACTTCGTCGTCGTGTAATGTGAATGAAGCTTTCCCCTTCATGGGATCATTGGCAGGTGAAAGGGCAACTCCTAATGTGTGTAAGTTTTTAATGACAGATTGCCCAAGCATTGTTAATTCTTCTAAAGAGTGACCTTCGAGAGCGGCCGCACCAAGTATTTTTTGAACAAAAACAGTACCAGCGACGCCGCGTCTTCTTTTATTAAAAGAAGCATCATCTTCAATTGAAACGTCATCATTTACGATGATGTGGTCAATTTTTCTTCCGTCTGCTTTCGCGATTTGTTCTGCTGCTAAAAAGTTTGCTACGTCATCTTTAAAGTTTTTGATGATGAATAAAATACTTTTATCTTTTGGTATGAGGCGAGTTGCTGCTACAATTTGTTCCACTGTAGGCGGAGTGAAAATACAGCCATTTACTGCCGCCGTAAGCATTCCTTTTCCTACATAGCCAATATCAGCTGGTTCATGTCCGCTACCACCGCCGCTTATAAGGACAACGTTTTGCTTCAGTTTTTCAATATCTTTTACATAAATGATGTTATTTGTTTCGTCGTAATTTACTTTGTCGTTATGTTCAAAATAAAAGCCATGCAGCATATCTTGAACGATATTTTGTACATCATTCATAATCTTTTTCATTGCTTTTGCCACCCTTTAATTACTTTGCTGATTGCTCAAGTAATAGTAGTAATTGATTGTTTATCATATTTTTCATGAGAGAAGACATAATGGATGGATTTACTTCGCACTTGCTTTCAATCCAATCTTTTATCGTTCCAACGAAGCCGTGACTATAAAAGGAGGCAATCGTATTTTTCGTTTCAATAGAAAGAGTTAAGCCACAGTTCACGGATAGTTCATCAATAATCTTCATATATAAGTTTTTCGTATGCTCAAATAAATAGTGATTAAACGAGTTTTGCTCAATGACTTTAAAAGCATTTCGGTAAAATTTTTGATTTTCATAAAAGTAATCAAATAATAAATCGAAAATATTTTCCCATGTTTCATAGTCGAGAAAGTCGATAATGTTTTCCTTCGTTTCTTCTCTATAAATCCAGCTTAATAGTTCAAATTTATCTTTAAAATGATAATAAAAAGTTTGCCTACGCATTTGACAGTGTAACATAATATCGCTCACTGATATTTTATGAAACGATTCTGTTTCCATTAAATATTTCAATGAGTTCGCGATTATCTTTTTAGAAATTATAGAAGAGGTCATGTGGATCATCCCTAGAATGTTATTAATATGAAAATCCTACCGAGAAATGAGAGCGGTGTCTTTAGACAGATTGTCCATTTTGTCCGTTTACTATAAAACGCTTTCATTTTAACATGAGTAGTAAGAAGAAGATTTCAAATATATCACAATATATTAAAGGAATTGAGGGAGAATCACAATGAAAAAGATTATAAACAAACCAGAAACATTAGTAATGGAAATGTGTAACGGAATGGTTATGGCTCATCCAGAGCTTGAGCTTTTGAAAAAATATAAAGTCATTAAGAAGAAAGAAATGAACGAAAATAAAGTAACGTTAATTAGTGGCGGCGGTAGTGGTCATGAGCCAGCGCATGCAGGTCTAGTCGGAAAAGGAATGTTAGATGCGGCAGTGTGCGGAGATGTGTTTGCTTCTCCTTCACAAATTCAGGTGTATCAAGCAATTAAAGAAACAGCGAGTAAAAAAGGTACGTTATTAATTATTAAAAATTACAGCGGCGATATTATGAATTTCAAAAACGGAGCTCATTTAGCGACGGAAGATGGAATTGAAGTAGATTACGTAAAAGTGGACGATGATATTGCGGTAGAAGATAGCCTGTACACAGTAGGACGCCGCGGCGTTGCGGGCGTTATTCTCGTTCATAAAATTGCCGGCGCAGCAGCGGAAGCAGGTATGGATTTAGGAGCGGTGAAAGCTGTAGCGGAAAAAGCAGCGGCTAACGTGCGTACAATTGGTTTAGCATTAACGTCTTGTACAGTTCCAGCGAGCGGATCACCTACTTTCACACTTGCGGAAGATGAAATGGAATACGGCGTAGGTATTCACGGCGAACCAGGAATTAAACGTGAAAAAATGTTGTCAGCAGATGAACTAGCGAACCGTATGACAAATGATCTTGTAAAAGATTTAGGAGTAAAAGATGGCGAAGAAATTGCGCTTCTAGTTAACGGTTTTGGCGGAACACCACTGCAAGAACTTTACTTATTTAACAACGCAGTGACGCGAGAACTAGCTGCTAGAAACATTAAAATTAATAGAGTATTTGTCGGTAACTATATGACGAGTATCGATATGGCTGGTATGTCTTTAACAGTAATGAAATTAGATGATGAGCTAAAAACATTACTATCGAAAGAATGTAATACACCAGCGTTTAAAGTAGATGGACCAGTTGAAAGTGTTGAGTACGTAAATGTGCTTGAAGAGACAGAAGAGAAGGAAGTTTCCTTTGAAATAGAAACAGCGGAAGAGCACGCTGTTATAAAAGATAATGTCATTACATTAAACAACATGATTTATCTCGTTGATAAAATGAGCGACGTTATTATTAAAAATGAAGTACCGTTCTGTGAGCTAGATACGCATGCTGGCGACGGCGACTTCGGAATGAGTGTTGCAAAAGGATTTAAGCAATTAAAACGTGAGTGGCATTCTATTGTAGAACAAGAAAACGTAACGATCGGATCATTCCTTGACGGTTGTTCGATGATTATTATGGAACATTGCGGCGGCGCATCTGGTCCAATTTGGGGTGGTGCATTCCGCGCAGCTAGTAAAGCAGCGGGCGAAAAACGTGAGTTAACAGTGAAAGAGTTCGCTGAAGTGTTGCAGGCAGCACTTCACGGTATACAATCTATCGGTGAAAGATCATTCGGTAGAGGAGCAGTAGTTGGTGACAAAACACTTGTTGACGCACTTGCTCCATGTGTAGACTCTTGGTTAGCTAGCGCTTCAAACGAAGAAGACGTAAAAACTGCCTTTGAAAAAGGTGCAGAAGCAGCAGTTAAAGGAGCAGAGTATACGAAAGAAATCGTAGCTCGCATGGGCCGCGCTGGTACAGTTGGCGAAAGAAGTTTAGGATATCCAGATGCAGGTGCACATGCGCTTGGGGTTATCTTTACGGAGATTGCGGGTAGTTTGAGATAGAAATTGGAAAGTCCCTCTGCTTTAAGGTGGAGGGATTTTTATATAGTTGATATGTAGAAGACTTCTTTCGGTTCTTTCTCTGTAAAATATGAGTTTGTTACTATTTTTGATAAAACATTATTTCAAAGCGACACTTAATATTTCTCAACATGCATATATTGAAAATAGTTAGAAAATTTAAGATAATCATTTATGAAGAAATATATTATAAAAAAAGGGGGAATTTATTTTGTTACGTCGCTTATCTATTTGTACAGTACTAACAGCTTTTATATTTACTTTATTTACATTTAATGGCTCTGCTTTCGCGGCTACGAATGCTACTGAAAATGAAAATGTAGTAGCAGCTTGTGCAAAGGGAGGTACGGTAGGTGTATATGGTGCAAAGATGCGCAGTGGTTATACTGTCGATTCACCTGTCTTACATACATTTAATGATGGTACGAAAATTACTGGAACATGGGTAACTGGTGAATATGTTCAAGGTCATTACAGTAATTCTAAACAGTGGTTAAAAGTTACATATAAAGGGATGACAGGTTATGTATCCCATACAACATTATATAACGTTTGCTCATAAAACTATGTACCATAATAGCTTTGGATATATTGAGCTAATCTCTTCTAGAGATTAGTTCTTTTTTTATCTCTTAGTTTTTAATGGGGCATTTTTTGAAAAAGACCAACGATTCATTAAATCGATGGTCTTATGTTTATCCCGCATTAACGGGCAGTAAGACCCACACCTCAAAATTCAGCGGAAGCAAAGAAGTTAGGTGGAGGATCAACTGCCCGTAAACGCCCGATTGGTTCAACTAATAATCAGTGGGGGATGAACAAAACCCCCACTGATTAAAGTTTCACTTTATATATTATTCATTTGTATCTATATCAAATTTTCCGGTACTTTTTGCTTATTTGAGAGATTTCTTCAATCAAATTGTATTTTAGACTTAGTTTTTTTGTGATTGCAGCTTATCAATTTTCCAGTATGTTTGTAGAGGGTCTAAAGAGCTTTCAATATAAAACATATATTCATCTACGGTACGTGGTACTTCAAAAGCTATTTTCAATTCTACCGTTTCATTTGGTTTAACTTGTATATCAGAAGGGTTTTGATCAAGTACCTTTCCTTTATAGGCCTTTCCGTCTTTTTCATCTTTTAAGTTATATTTTAATTCTGATAGTCCAATCGTTTGACCTCGTACATTTTTTACAGAGACATTAACAATGATGGAATCGTTGCTATCATTTAAATATGCACTTTGAACGGCGGTCAAGTAATAGCCTCCCTTAACACTCTCACCAACTAATAAAATACCTTGTTCCAAGCGGCTCATATCTTCCTTTTCTTCAAAGTTTATTAATTCTTCATTTACATTTTTTGCGCTTGGTTCTTCTATTGGAACATTTTCAACGGCACTATCTGTTTTATCTTGTGTGCAAGCAGCCGTAACACTGACTAATACTAGAATGAAAGTAAGTAATATAGATAATTTTCTCATAAAATTTATCTGTCTCCTTAAGTTTCTCAATTTTGTGCAACTATACATATAAGATTAACATAATGTCTCATTATTGGCTCAAAATAGGTGGTCTTTTAAACAACTTATTCTTTTTACTTTTAATATACATTCGATTGGTTCTCGCGATATTTGTTAATCTTTTAAAACATTGGCTTAGTAATACCGAGGGTTATTATAGATATATTAATCATGTAATTTGTCCATATCAAAATGAACGTTTTTTGCATCTAATATATTGTAAATAGATTTTATTTTGAAAGGATGTGATTATATGGCCCATAAATCTACTGGAGTGTTTCGAGTTCCAGTCTCTGAAAATGGGATTATTCCAACTGCTCTCAACATTATGCTAAACAATGATTCACGTTGCCATACTAGTAATGTAACGGTAACTGTTAAGAGAAGTCGAAACACTTTTTTCCCAACTCAAAATGAATTAGTTGAAATCTCTCGTACTTTTGTTTCTTTAGAACCAAACAGAACAACTAAGATTGTGTTATTTACTCCAGAATTCCAAATAGAAGATTTTCTTGATGTCATCATTAGTGGAAATAAAGAGGATGTTAAGGATGTTCTTGTATATTCTTTCTTAGCAGATTCAGTAGGTCACAATCTGCCATCTACTGTTTTCAGAAATGCAGAATACACTTTTGCTTGCTGACACAGTGATGATATATTCTTTACTGTCGTATATCTGAATTGAAATGTTGCAAACAGCACTTCAAGGCATATAATCTATCGTTGAAAGATCATTCGGCAGAGGAGCGGTAGTTGGTGAAAGAAGTTTAGGATATCCAGATGCAGGTGCACATACGCTTGGGGTTATCTTTACGGAAATTTTAGGTAGTTTGAAATAGAAATTAAAAGATCCCTTCTACCTTAAGGTGGAGGGGGTTTCTTAATATTGTTTTTTGATATATATTGCTAAATATGTTCCAATAATTCATTCTATTGTATTGAGAATAATGTCATCTACATCAAAAAAACGGCTTATAAAAGGAACTAGTATTTGATGTGGGTTTATTAACGAATTTTATATATAGCATGAATGAAAATGAGATAAATAAAACAATATTCCCTATTATGTTTTTAAAAATTAATTGAGCAGCTCCTTGTAAAAATAAAGAAAAGACACCTAAAGGTGCCTTCCGCCGACTTAAATTAATTTTAATATTATCGATCTAAGTTTAAAAGCTGTAGGGATTTTTTCTGTGGGTTTTGTAAGTAGTTTTTACGAAATTATGAGTGTTTTTTATTTTGTATTTCAATAAGTTCATCTGGTAGCATTTTTGTATAATATTCTTTTTCTGTTAGTTCAAATATAAATAATGCTTTTTTCCAGTTATAAATAACATCTTCTACATTATGTTGTTTCATTTTTAATAAACACTGACCTTTTAAATAGAATAGTTCACCTAGTAGGTATAAAGTATTTAGATTAATTGCTAATTTGATACCCTTATCAATGTACTTTATTGCCTCTTCATATTGATATGTGAAGTCGAAACATTTTGCTAAATTTAACATGAGTTTTAATTTAATTTCTTTATCTTTAGGAAAATCTAACTTATTAAAATTAGTTAAACATCTTTTGAATATATTAATACTTTTTTCATATTCTTTATTTTCCGCATAAAATATAGCCATTGTTTGCATAATATCTATTTCTCTTTCTGATAAAAAATCAGAATTAGTTAAAGTCAGTTTTAATGCATTATTTAAAAAATCTAAAGCAGTTTTTATTGATTTATCCACCACAAATATAGCAATTGCTTCATGCCATATTAGAAATTGTTTCTCATCTTTTGTTTGAAAATTATTTAAGTTTTTCTCTTTTTTTACTATTTCATAAAGTTCTTTATATTGTTTTTGTTTTAAGCAATCTTTTATTACGTATTTTACGTTTTCTACATATTTTAATCTTTTGTTTTGAGTTAGTGCAAATATGTTATTCGGATCAATACCAAGTCTTTCTGATAATTGATATAACAATATACTAGATGGATAAATCATACCTTTTTCAATCTTGCTAATTTGACTTTGTGAACATATTCCATGACATAATTCGGATTGTGATATATTTTTTTTAATTCTAAGTTCTTTAATGGTAATACCCAAATCGTTAAATTCCATTTTTCCACCTACTATTTAGCACTTTATTAATATAAGAACATTCTCTAACCTTAATGTAATGTAAAATTAATATAGTTGCAATTATTGTTTTAAAGGGCTTATCGTTTCTATAAGATGGTGAGATTTTTTTATGTACAAAAAAGACACCCTAAGGTGCCTTTCGTCGACTTGAACCACGTTCATTTAATATAAACCTATCTGTATTTTCACATGCTTTTCCAATTCCTCTATTTTCCATTTGATAAAATGAAATCCTAATATTACCAATAATTAAATAAATATTTCTACATATTCAAGATATTTACATAAATTACAAAAGTGATACATTTAAGTTGTAAGTTATAAAAACTATTAAAGGGGGATTTATTATGTTCAAGAAATTAGTAGTAGGAGCGTTAGCAACAGGTATTGCATTAACAGGAGGAATTGGGGCAGCTTCAGCTGATACGCAAAAAGCTGTGAGCTCTCCGAAACAAGCAACATGCTCAATTCCTTATGAGTATTCTAACGGTAAGTTCAAAAGAACTCTTTATTACTCAAATGGAGTATATGCTAATAGTTTTAATGAAAATGTTTGTGGCGGGACGATTACGTGGTATTTAAAACATGTTCAAAATGGAGTTGCTTTTTACGAAGGTAATTTAAAATAGTAGATTTTTTGAACCTCATTTATTGAGGTTCTTTTATTTTTAGTTTTTAAACTGATTCTCTATAAAAAAGGCACCCTAAGGTGCCTTCTTGCGATTTGATCCATCGTAATATGGTATTGGATGCCAATCCAATTATTATTTTACCACGTTAAGTAGTTGCGGTTATTGAGAAACAATAAAACTCTTTATTTGAATGAAAAAAGCCCTAGGGGGACTAGGACTTTTTTCTAGAATGAATATGATTTAAAAAAGGACTTATATAACGTAACATATGAATGTTTCGTAAATGTATCAAAAAAGTGAACAAAAGCGTTAATTTAAATAAAAAAAGCTCCGCGATAAGAGCTGCGGAGCTTCATAAGGTCGAGTTATGTCGTACTCACAAGGGATTTTAACATGGATGTTGTGGTAAAAATACTGGTAAATTTATCCCGTAAAAGCCCGATTGGTTTAACTAATAATCAGTAGAGGATGAATAAAACCCCACTGATTAAAGTTTCACTTCATTCGAAGGAATTCATGTTTTATAAATTAGATTATGATAGTTGATATTCTCCATATTGACCAGAAAAGAACTAAAAATTCTAGTGAAATTCCCAGTGTTCGTTTCCTAGTTTTTTGAAATTCTTTTATTAAATAGCCAACAGCACTAATTGCTATAAGAATGAAAAGAATAAGTTCGAGTGTAACTGGCATTTTATCTACTCCTAATACAATAATTTATTATATAAAGATTATAAGATATTTTTATGGCTAGTGGTGAAAAATTCAATAGAACTATTTCTAAATGGATGAAATGTTTCAACAGACCAATCAAAGGTTAATACAACAAGTGTTATACAATATACGCATGGAGGGCCATCGGGCTGAAGAAATATTGGAGTATAAAGAGTTGTTAGATTAAAGGATTATTACCGAAGAAGAGTTCGAAGTGTAGAAAAAGTAATTATTAGGTATATAGATGAAACGCTCAGATGAGCGTTTTTTTATTTGTATATTCGCAAGTAAAACAACATAATATCACTATGAATCCTTATAACAATATGAATTTTTGCATATTTTAAAATTCGATATATCCCTCATAAACTTTTAATTGTATAATATATTTTGTCATATTTTTAGATTTTTCGACATAAACCAACAAAAATAGAGAACATATTGGGAGAAGAAATTATGTACACAAAACTATTAAAATCAATTACATCACTATCACTTATTGGTGGTGCGTTGTTATATACAAATGGCAGCGATGTAAAAGCTGCTGAAGTGGGTGTTTTTTCTGATGTGCCGACATCACATTGGTCATATCCTGCGATTAAAGATTTAGCGAGTAAAAATATTATTTCAGGTTATGGAAATGGGATATTTGGTTTTGGAGATGTTGCGACAAGGGAGCAAGTTGCGGCTTTAATTTATCGAGTGTTAGTACCGAATAAACAAGGTGGTTCGTTTAGTAATGATGGAACTCGTTACGTATTAAAGGATGGATCTACGTTTAAAAATCCTTACGGTGATATTAATCAAAGTTCTACAATGTTCCCAGAAGAGGTATTAACTTTAACGAATTTAGGAGTTTTTAAAGGTGATGAAAACGGCCAGTTTAGACCGAAAGCTTCTGTGAGTCGTGCGGAAATGGCACAAATTCTTACGAATGCTTTCCATCTTGCGGCTAAACAAAAACATACATTTAAGGATGTTCCAAATCCATTTTGGGCAGAAAATGCAATTAGTGCGGTGCAGTCAAATGGAATCGCAGATGGCACAGGGAACGGGAATTTTGAACCGTATGGCACAGTAACACGTGAACAGTATGCGCAGTTTTTATATAAAACTTTGAAATATAAAAATGTTGATGTGAAAGATACAGGAGATGCGGCATTATTAACAGCGTTTAAAGAGGAAGTACAAAAGCGTATTAATACGTATGAAACGACTATTACACTTCCATATAAAACGAAAAATAATAATACAGACGAAGTGATGAATACACTTTTTAACGCATATAAAGAAGTTGCAAGTAAAAATGAGTATACAAATTATAATAGATCGAATGTTTCATATGGACTTTCTGGATCACCTGGAAATTATACATTTACGCTTAAGATTACATATCGTGAAACGAAAGAACAGACGGAATATGTCATGAAACAAGCGAAAGCAATCGTTTCTTCTATCACTCAAGTTGGAATGGATGATCACGAAAAAGTGAAGGCGATTCATGATTACGTAGTAAAGCATGTTTCTTATGATACGTCTTATAAAGCTTACACAGCATATGAAGCACTTGTAAATCGTTCTGCGGTTTGCCAAGGTTACGCACTATTAACCTATCAATTATTAAAAGAAGCAGGAATTGAAAATCATTTCGTGACAGGAACTGGGGACGGACAACCTCATGCTTGGAATTTAGTGAAAATCGAAAACAAATGGTATCACCTTGATACAACATTCGATGATCCGGTTCCAGATGAGCAGGGCCGCGTAACGTATTCGTATTTCAATTTATCAGATGAACAAATCTCAAGAAATCATGAGTGGAACCGCGGAGACTATCCGCAAGCTACAACAAATTATTATAGTACACTGACAAACAAAATTGCGGCAGGTAGTAAGAAAACGCCTGCATATCAGCAAATATTAAAAGATACAAAGCTAAACTATTTAGGAAATGAATATATTGCAAATAACTATACCGAATTAAAAAATAAAATGCAGCAGCGTTATAGTGCAAAACCAGAGAAAATTGAAGTGCTGTACAAGCAATCAATGAATGGTGCACTGCAAGATGTGAAAAAGGTAATTGGCGAAATTGATTATCCGCAAGGGGCAAATCGTGTTTCTTATAAAGCGGAGCCTTATAATGCGAAAGAAGGGTATTCTTTAGTGACAATTACGTTTACGTATTAAGAATGAAGAAAAAGCATCTGTTTCAGATGCTTTTTTTTATTATATTAATTCGACAAAATATGACAAATGAAAGCGAATTGGTCTGTTATGATAATTTTTTGAAATTTTACATTTTGGAGGATTAATCATGAATAAAAAGAAGATTATTGCTGCGTTAATAGGAATTGTAGCCTTATTTGTAATTATTAATGTAGTTGTTACGAAAGAGAAAAAGACATCAACCAGTGAAAAAATGTACTCTGAGAAAGAATATAATAAATTAGTGGATGAACATTTTGAAGAAACACAAAAGTTGAAAATTGATATGAGTGTATTAGAAACTGAAAAAAAATCTCTTGATGCGCAAGTGAAGAAGTTAAAAGATGAGTTAGCGAAAAAAGAGCAACAAGTAGCGCAGTAGCCGGTTCAACAAGAACAACCAAAGCAAGAGCCACAACAACCAGCACCAGCGCAACAGCCGGAAAAGAAAGAAGAGCCAAAACCGGAACAACCTACTGGATCATTCGAAAACCCTATGAAAAGCATAAACAAAACAGAGGCAATGAATAAAGTAAAGGAAAAGGCGAAGCAAGACTTCCAAGATGACTATATGACACAAAACTTTGTTGCGGAGGAACAATCAAAAGCATTTGATTTCTTAAACAGTATTGAAATTAAATCACAAGAAGAATTAAATGTAATGAAGAATGCATTGAAAGATTTTTCTAACGACTTTATGACCACGAAGTTTGTTTATGAAGAGCAAATGAAGGCGAAGAATAAGCAAGGGTAATACAAAAACGCTATCTTTTAAAAAGGTAGCGTTTTTTTTATGGATTATAAAGTTATTCCTACATTTGACATATACAGTCTGACTGTATAAAATGAAACTATACAGTCGAACTATATAGTTTGGCTATATATTTATCGTTACATTGGAGGTCTTTATGAATAGAGATAAAAATTTACCATTAACGGAAACAACGTATTACGTACTTTTAGCTTTATTAGAACCAGCCCATGGTTATTTAATTATGCAAAAGGTAGAGGAACTTAGTAATCATCAAGTGAAAATTGCAGCGGGTACACTGTATGGTGCGATTGAAAATTTATTAAAACAAGGATTAATAGAATCGGTAAAAAGTGAAGATAAACGCAGAAAAGTGTATGTCATTACGGAACGAGGGAAAGAAGTATTGCACTTAGATTTTATGAGAATGCAGCACATTATTGAGGTTACAAAAAGCCTATTACATGTATAGTTAGGGGGAAACGATGATGTGGAGATTGAAATTCTTTTTAGACTTTGAGAAAGAGCAAAAATGGTTAGAAGAGATGGCTTGGAAAGGTTATCAACTAGAAAGCAATACATTTGGTTATACATTTAGATATACAGAACCCGAAGATGCGACGATTAAAATAGACCATAGAGTATTTAGCAGAAAAAGTGATTTTATTAATTACTGCACACTATTTGAAGATAGTGGGTGGGAGCATATAGCCGGTAATAGGTGGTCAGGTACGCAATATTTTAAAAAGGTAGATGAAGAAAGTGAAGATGACATTTTTTCAGATCCAATGTCACGAGCAGGGAAGTATAAACGTCTATCTAAAACATTTTTAGAATTAGCAATCTGTTATTTGCCGATATTATTTTTATTTATGTATAGTAATACAATGAATTTAGGAGCATTTGTAAATCCGAAAGAACTATACTTGACGCCAGGGTTATGGGATAAGCAAGGTGTATCATTTCTATGGTCATTCTTATTTGAAACGCCATTTGCATTAATGAGAGGACTTTTTTTGACATTTATCCCCGTTTCGACATGTATGTTTTTCGTTTGCTCGTATAAAGCAAATCGGTTGTATGAAGAGAGAAGATGATAGGATGGATCCCCTTAAAGCTAACGCTTTGAGGGTTTTTTTTAAAATGTATAAATAGGTAATTTAGTAATTATTAACATTAATTCCTTTTGTTTGTGTTTAAATGTGATATAATTTTGATAATATTTCTTAGGAGGATGATTACCATTAATATACTTTTAGGTATTATTGGAGCGATTGTTTTACTTGCTTTTGTTATCCATCCAGGAGTCCCAGACAAACGTGTTCCTCTACAAAATAAACTTGCAGTGATCCTTCCATTGATTGTTATATCTGGTTTAATTTCCTTGTATATATAATTAAAACAAGTACTTATCAAGTAACATTAAGATAGGTAGAGAAGTATATATGCTTTTCTACCTATGCGTAGTTTAGTAAAAATGCTCATCAACTTTTTCACCGCTATTGTTCTTTTGTTAATTGCTGCATGGATTGCAAAAGGACCTAATATAGAAGACCAGCATAAATAAAACATTGTATTTCTCAATAAACAAAACAACTAAACATAGCTCAAGTCGGAGGAAGGCACCTTAGGGTATCTTTTCTTTTTTATAAAAAAAGCAAATTGTACGTCTAGACGCATTTTAAACACAAAATAACCGATTCCTTATATGTTAAGAAACCGGTTATTTATTTGCCTACTTTTTTAGAGGACTTTTTCTTGTAATGGTTTTAAATGATTGATTTAAGGTTATACACTTAAATCATAAATAAAAGATAGAGTAAAAACTATATAAGAAATAAATGTAACGAAAACAAGAAAACATATAAACTGAGAATTAGATACATATTGTTCTATTCTTCTTTTCATGTTAATTCGTATTATTTTTCAAATGTGAAGTATCAATTGGAATTTGAGCTTTCCAAGAACCAATTACTTTTCCAATTCTAGTTATATTTACGTCTAAAGTAAGAGGCTGTTTAAAAACGTCTTTTTCTTCAGTAGTTATAACAAATGTAGAAACACCTTCAGGTCTATCATTATCACGAATGCCTATTTTATCTAACTTTTTACCTGCGGCCATAAGTTCAAAAGGAAGACGATCATCTGAATCATGGATAAATGATAGTCTCCCGTCATTTTTAATCTCAGGGTTTTCCTCTTGTTGCCCATTAATTTTACCATCACTTTCAAGATCTAATCCTGATGTATCAAATTCAAATGGTACCAAATTACCAGCAGCTTTTTCCATTCTATAATGAACTGATATACGTGCATCTGCGATAAATACTTCTTTGAGATGTACAGTAATACCTTGATCTGTAATTTTTTCATCAATAGGAATATATTTACCATTCTTCATCATATCTTGTATGACACCATTTTCATCTCCTATTCCTTCATTTACAACTTTATCATTTGTAATTGCATCAGAAAAATATGAAGCAACATTTGTAGCCGCCACTTGTACTTGTGGAATCATTGCTGTTGTGAAAAGTGCTGTAGCAGCTACTGCTGTATAAATGAAACGTTTTGATTTTTTACTCATGTTTGTAAAGAGTCCCTTCTTTTGTTGTTTTTTGTGATTTATATTAGAAACATTGTCTAACTTGGAACGATTTTCAAATGTTTTCCATGCTTGTTCTATATCAATTTTGATTTCTTGTGGTGAATTTGCAGATTCTTCATCTAGCATTACGTTTTCCCATTGATTTAATCTATTGATTTCTACTAATAAATCTTGGCATGCTTCACATGTATCTAGGTGCTTTGTGAATTCCTTTCTTATATCATGAGAAAGTTCTCCATCAATATATGTTTGAATAAATCCGATATCATAACATTTCATTTGTTATGCCTCCTCCATTTGTTTATAAACCTTGCGAAATTTCATTTTGGCTCGGACCAATAATGTTCCAATAGAAGATATTTCAATTTGAAGTATTTCTGCAATTTCTTTATATTGAAAACCAGAGAATTTCATTAGTAAAAGGCTTCGTTCTCGATCATTCATTTTATTTAGTATCGTTTGGACCTTTGTAATTTCTTCTTTTCTTATCCAATCATCGTCTAATGATGAAACATTTTGTACTTCATGGTATTGTATTTCTTTATCAATCTTCGCTTGCTGTCGTTTTTCAGATCGAAAATGGTTATAAGCTACATAAGTAGAAGATTTAATCAACCATCCAGGTATGTTTTCAATTCCTTTCCAATCGCTACGATATAATTGTAAAAATACTTCTTGTGCTAACTCTTCAGCGATAGATTGATTTTTAACAATCCAGATGATTTGTTTCACAGCGTAAGCATAGTACTGATTAAATAAATCTTCGAAGGTCATATCAGAAGCATGACTTTCTTCATTTTCTATGGTTAACATGTTCGTTTAAACCTCACTTTCAATTTGATACCTGTATTATAGAGAAACCAGAAAAACGGATTTTGTGACAGTTTTTCTGGATATTTTTTTATATTTTTTATCCCGCATTAACGGGCAGTAAGACCCCCACCTCAAAATTCAGCGTAAGCAAAGAAGTTAGGTGGCGGGCTGCCCGTAAAAGCCCGATTGGTGGGGGCTAATAATCAGTGGGGGATGAACACACCCCCACTGATTAAAGTTTCACTTTATTTTGGCATATTTTAAGTCTTCTATTTTCATGAATATGTATAATTACATAAAATTTTAGTGAAAAAGAGAGTATACTTTCGTATTGTGTAATAAAGATAAAGCCCGCCTACGGAAATAGGCGGGCTTTTTTTACATATAAAGAAAAGACACTCACATGAGTGTCTTTTCCGATAGTTTTTTAGCAGAAGCAAGCAGCTCCAACGATGATTAATAAAATAAACAATACAACTAATAAAGCAAATCCTCCAGCGAAGCCACAGCCGCCACAACTACCACCAAAGCCCATAACAGTTCCTCCTTTTAATAGGAAGGGAAAACCAAGGGGTCACTCATGTTTTTTAACGGATTCCATTTACTTTATGCTTTTACGAATAAATGGAGCAGGTCCTTTTCAAAATAGATTTATCCCGCCATTTGCTGGGTAATCAGACCCCGATTGGTGAGGGCTGATTAAAGTTTCACTTTATTCTTTAAAAGCGAATAAATGAAAAATAAAATATCCAAAAATATAGATGGAAATTCGCTTTTATACCTTTCACTAAAAGAATACTAACATTATATATTATAAGGAATACTTGTCCTTAATTGTAAATGAAAGGGGGGCATTGGTATGAGTTATGGCTATGGTCACCCTCCGAAAAAATGTTGTGAACATCACAATGAGACTTTATCAACGGGTGTATTACGTAGACATTCCGCTACGTTGTTTCTTACTGTTGAGGCTATGAATGTTGATCCAGATGATACTCGTAGAGTAACTGTTGAAATGTTTGATTGGTCATCTGGTTCTCCGGTATTGTTACCATTAATAGACCCTTCAACACAAACATTGCCACCTAATCGATATGTTACTTTTCGTTCAGCAGCTCTTCCTCCAGCACTGTTTGCTTATGAAGTAAGAATCATTCGTCCGAAAGATAGAGATGTTGTTACGAATGTTTTTGGTCTTAGTGCAATCGTATTTAACCCACAAGAAGGAAATAATGTTTTACAACATGATTTAGCAAAATTAGACCTTAAGTAGATCTTATAAAAGTCTATTTATTGGGCATGATTAAAAAAAGAGTAGGATGTAATCCTACTCTTTTTTTACGTTAACTAGAATTTTAAAAGAAATCCTTCATCATTTTAGCGTCTTTGATGTTCACGATCACGCCTTCAACTTTATCTTTCTTCTCATCTTTGGCAATTGTAATTTGTTCCTTATTATCAACCCAAACAAGAAACTCTTCTTTTTCGTCATCTTTATATGTAACGGTTATAGTAGAATGCACAGATTGTTTCTTTTTTTGATCTAAAGTGATAGTTTTAGGTGTTCCATTTTGAACTGCTGAAACGATAGATTTTATCATTTCTTCATTATCTGTTTGAGATTTGGAAGTAGTATGATTTGTTGTTTTCAGTATTTCAATGTCTGTAATATTTGCGGAGTTTAATTGAAAGGTATTTTGTGTATGTTCTTGCTTAACTTGTGAAGATTTATCTGTAACCGAGGTACTTGTACAACCTATTAAAGTGAAAGATAGAGCGGTTAGAGCGCATATAGATATGATTTTTTTCATATTATCCCTCCTTACGTTCAATTATAACAATTTTCCGTTAATTTAGGAGGTTATTGTAAGTAGAAGATGTTTTAAAGTGGTAAATGATGTTGTTTATTTTCTATTAAAATCAAAATTCACATAACTTTTTTTGAATTTTATGTTTAACATTTCGAAAATAGGTGTACTACATATAATATAACAAATAATTCATTTTAAAGGAGGAAGTTAAAGATGGAAACGAAGTATAGTAAACCTTTTGTATATGAATTTATTACGGAGAAAGAGGTCATGAATGCAGCGAATGATCTCGTGAAGAAAGGAATAGAACAAAAAGATATTTACGTATTAACACACGAGAAAGATAGGACAGATAGAATTGCAGACAATGCAGACGTGAATACAATTGGGATAAAAGAGGAGGGACTTGGGACAAGCATTATTAACGTCTTTCAAAAAACAGGAGATCAGTTAAGAAATAAGATGCAGGAGTTAGGGCTTAATGAGGAAGAAGCGAACTTTTATGAAGAAAAGCTGGATGAAGGGAAAATCTTGTTATTCGTTAAGGATTTAGAAAGAGTCGGTGAATGGTTACAAGAAAGAAGATGCATGTATTCTATTTAAATTTGTATCCTTTAAATCTATAAATCTATTCCGAAAAGGAGATGGGAAATATGAGTGAGAGCGGGCTAAAAGAACAAATTACGGGTAAAGTTGAAAAGAAAAAAGGACAAATAAAAGAAGGAATTGGTGAAGTTACAGAAGATAGAGAGTTGAAAAATGAAGGGAAGTGGGAGAAGACGAAGGGAACTATAAAAGAAAAAGTCGGAAAAGTGAAACAAAAGATAAGCGATGAGTTGGATAATAAAGAATAATACATTTTCATCAAGCTTTGGTTACATACCAAAGCTTGATGAATCCAATATAAAACGAATATAGGAGGTTTAATTGTGGGACTTATTATTACGTGTATTGTAGGTGGACTTATTGGTGCGTTAGCTGGAATGATTACAGGAAAAGACTTTCCTTTAGGTATAGTTGGTAATGTAATTGCTGGATTAATCGGATCTTGGGTAGGTAGTGCGTTATTTGGTCACTGGGGTCCTGAATGGGGAGGCATTTTTGTTCTTCCAGCGTTATTAGGTGCAATCGTCTTTATTTTAATCGTTACATTCTTCTCTAGAATGCTACGGAAAGCGTAAGTATGATAATGAATAGTAATCTTAAGTTTATTATATATAGCTATAAAGTTAAAAGAGTGATAAATATACATAAAAAAGCATCCAATTAAAATAATTTGGATGCTTTTTTAATGTAATCTGCATAGGAAAGAGTGGGGATGAAGAACCCCCACTCATTGAAATTACACTTTCTATTATGTATTAAACCGTCGTTACTTTTTCACAATTATTTATCCTTACGACTTGCCTTGGTTCTATATGAGATAAGTTCTCGTTATTACCTATATCAACTACAATTGTATTCGTTAGTATGTTAATAATGGAACCAACTAATTTTGTAGCATGATCGTGTCGATAAGAAAATTGAACAAAATCTCCCTTTTTAAAGTTGTGCTCTTCCATAGATAGATCCCCCTAAAAATAATGTTTATACATTATACATACACAAATTTATAAAGTTTAAACATTTGGTAGTATTTTTTTAGTATTAAGCTGAGAAAGGTGTAGAAAATTTATTTATCCCGCTTTAATGGGCAGTAAGACCCCCACCTCAAAATTCAGCGAAAGCAAAGAATTTAGGTGGGGAATCAACTGCCCATAAAAGTCCGATTGGTTCAACTAATAATCAGTGGGGGATGAAGAAAACCCCCACTGATTAAAGTTTCACTTTATAATTAAAATGAAAAAATATGTTTAAAACTAATTTTTAAGGGTAATTAAATAGTAGTAGTTTGAGATAAGGGGGCGGAAATGATGAATTTGGCAATAAATATTTTGCAAAATGATTTAGGTTATACGGTACAACTTAATGGTGAAATTGATGCCTATACGGCATCAGATTTGAAAAATAAGATTATGCCTATTGCAAGTGAAAAAGAGGTTCATATTGTAGTAGATTTTCATAACGTAGATTATATGGATAGTACAGGCTTAGGAGTTTTTATAGCTTTATTAAAAGCAGTTAAGAAAAATGATGGGAAGCTAGAGTTTACTGGTGTGTCTAAAAGGCTAAAAAGATTATTTGATATTACAGGGCTAACAGAAATATTAAATTTGAATTCCGATTTTGAAAAAGTAGAAAGAAGGTGACTAGGGATGATGGAGAGATTTGAAAAGATAGAAATGAAAATTCCTGCAAAAGCAGAATATGTGGCTATTATTCGTTTAACAATGGCTGGTGTTGCGAATCGAATGGGCTTTGCTTATGACGATATAGAAGATATGAAAATTGCTATTAGTGAAGCATGTACAAACATTGTACAACATGCATATAAAGAAGACGTTGGAGAAATTACAATTGTCTTTGGCTTATATGAAGATCGATTAGAAATTATGGCTGCGGATAATGGAGTTAGCTTTGATTTTAATAGCTTAAAAAGTAAAGTTGGTCCGTATGATATTAATAAACCAGTAGAGCATTTGCCAGAAAATGGTTTAGGTTTATATTTAATCAATACGTTAATGGATGATATACAAATTATGCATGATGAGGGCATGACAGTTTTAATGACAAAATATATACAAAGAGAGCAGGTGGAGAATGATGGAAATCCAATCTCAACCTACAAATCTTACTAAAGAAGACGTTATTAAACTAATTGTAGACTTCCAACAAAACCAATGTGATGAAGCACAGGAAAGATTGGTTAATCACTATAAAAATCTTGTATACTCCATTGCATATCGCTATTCAAAAGGTGGGCCGATGCATGAAGATATTATACAAGTAGGAATGTTAGGGCTCTTAGGTGCAATAAGAAGGTATGATTATTCGATAGGGAATGCTTTTGAGCCGTTTGCAATACCTACGATAGTAGGCGAAATAAAGAAATATTTACGTGATAAAACTTGGGGTATTCACGTTCCAAGGCGAATTAAAGATTTAGGCGGGAAGATTAAACTTGCGATAGAGGAGCTAACAGATCGTTTGCAGCGTTCACCGAAGATTATAGAGATTGCAGATCATTTAGGACTATCCGAAGAGGAAGTGCTAGAAATTATGGCTGCGAAAAATAATTATCGCGTATCTTCCTTAGATGATGTAGTTGAAAATTCATCTGATGGCAGTTCGGTAGCGAGGATTGAATCTGTAGGTGAAGTAGAGCAAGGATATGAAGAGACAGAAAGGCGTCTCGTTTTAGAGGATATTTTTAACGTATTAAATGATACGGAAAAGAGTGTTATCCATTATATATTTGGAGAAAATTTAAATCAAAAAGATACAGGGGAACGGTTAGGTATTTCGCAAATGCACGTTTCTCGTATTAAAAGACAAGCGATAAGTAAATTGAAGCAAGCCGCATTTTTAGATACATAAAAATTTAAAAGAATTATGTTTAAAACATGAGAAAAGGGGTAGTTATTAAGTATAGGAGGAGATATAAAAATGTCACACGATGTGAAAGAACTAATCGAAGGATTGAATGAAGATTTAGCAGGAGAATACTCAGCAATTATTATGTATAACCATAATGCAGCTACAGTTTCTGGTATATATAGACAAGTGTTAAAACCTTTCTTTGAATCTGAAATTAGTGATGAACAAGGACATGCTCTATATTTAGCGGAGAAAATTAAGACACTAGGTGGTACACCTACTACGATCCCTTTACCAGTGAAACAAGTAGAAGATGTTAGAGAAATGTTAGAATCCGCTAGACAATCAGAATATGAAACAATTAAGCGTTATGAAACGAGAAAAGAACAGGCAGCGAAATTAAATATGACAGAGTTAGTTGTAAAGTTAGAAGATATGATTGCAGATGAAACAAATCATATGGAAGAATTAGATCGTCTTTTAAATGACAAAGCAATGGTATTAAATTAATAGTGGAAATTTATAGAGTGAAAGAACAAACTCTCATTTCTGGGGGTTTGTTCTTTTGCTGTATAAAAATTATGTTAGAGTAGGAAATTTTCATTTTGTAACTGAGTATGCAATACTAGAAAAATAGAAAATGATAATAGATTTACATTTTAAATAAGAAAAGGGGAAATAACTTGTGTCCATTTTAATTGTCGATGATAATCCGGTTAACATCTTTGTAATTGAAAAAATTTTAAAACAAGCCGGATATCAGGATCTTGTATCGCTGAATTCTGCACAAGAGCTTTTCGAATACATTCAATTTGGAGAAGATTCTTCCAGGTATAATGAAATTGATTTAATACTGTTAGATATTATGATGCCTGAAATTGATGGACTTGAAGTTTGTAGGCGATTACAAAAAGAGGAGAAGTTTAAAGATATTCCTATTATTTTTGTTACAGCTTTAGAGGATGCAAATAAGTTGGCCGAAGCTCTTGATATGGGGGCAATGGATTATATTACGAAACCTATAAATAAAGTTGAACTATTAGCACGTATGCGTGTAGCGTTACGCTTGAAATCGGAATTAAATTGGCATAAAGAACAAGAAGAAAATCTTCGGAATGAACTAGATTTAGCTACGCAAGTACAAAGAAACTTATTAAGTAGCCCATTAAGAGAAGATTATATAAAAATTGAAGCAAGTTACTTACCTTCATTTAAATTAGCTGGAGATATGTATTATTGGTATAAAATCGATGAAAACCGCTACGGTATTATATTATTAGACGTGATGGGACATGGTATATCTGCTTCATTAGTTTGTATGTTTATTTCGTCTGTATTACGTGAAACGATTAAATCTTTAATCGATCCAGAACTTGTCATTAAAGACTTAAATAAATATATGACTCTTTTACATAATGAGAATGACGATATTCCATATTATTTTACAGCGATATATTTAGTAGTAGATACAGAAAAGAGAACGATTGAATATGTAAATGCAGGGCATCCTTCTGGATACGTTTTAGTTGATGAAACAAATATGGTTGAACTAAATCGCGGGAGTTGTGCGGTAGGATTTTTTGATGAAATAAAAGTTGAAAAGACAGTTATACCTTTTGAGAAGAACGCTCAAATCGTATTGTTTACAGATGGTGTTCTTGAAGCAATTGCAAATGATGAATTTGAGGCTGAAGAGAAATTACGTACTTTTACAGAAAGAAAATGGGGAGATTTAGAAGGCGAGATAGAAGGGTTTTACAAGGAAGAACAAAAGAAAGCGCAATCAGATGATATGTGTCTAATTATGATACAAACGAATGCGAAATAAAAAGCGTATGAAATCCAAACAGAGGATTTCATACGCTTTTTATTGTATTTTTTGATAAATTTGTTCGCTAGGATTAAATTGGGTATAATGCGGCATTATATTTGAAAAACGAAGAGTTTCTTTATTTCCTAAACATAGAAAACCATTGTGACCTAAGCTTTCATAAAATAGTTGCTGCACTTGATTTTGAAGTTTACTTGTAAAGTAAATTAAAACGTTACGACAAAGTATAATATGAAACTCGTTAAAAGATTGATCGGTTACTAAATTATGCTGTGCAAAAATAATGTTTTGTAACAGTGAAGGATTAAAATAAGCGAAACGATTATCTGTTGAATAATAGTTAGAAAATGCTTGTGTACCGCCAGCTTGTAAATAGTTTTTCGTATAAGTTTGCATTTTATTTAATGGAAGTATGCCTTGTTTTGCTTTTTCTAACACATTTGTATTCATATCTGTTGCGTAAATAACCGACTTTTCACTTAATCCTTCTTCGTGAAGTAAGATGGACATTGATAATACTTCTTCACCAGTTGCGCATCCAGCATGCCAAATTCTAATTTCAGGTTGCTTTTTCAATTCAGGAATAACATGCTCTCTTAGCGCTTTAAAAAAGGCAGGGTTACGAAACATCTCAGTTACATTAATCGAGAAATCATTTAATAACTGTTCTAAAATCCCTTCCTCGTGAATTACTTTTTCAATTAATTTTGAAATGGTTGGGATATTAGAGAGCTGCATTCGATTACAAATCCTTCTATAAATAGATGTGCGAGCATATTGGCGAAAATCAAATCCTGATAGTTTAAATACCGCTTCCAATAGTAATTCAATTTCTAAGTTCGTGCGCTCATCCGTATCTACTGATGGATCAAAATTATAATACTTATTTTCCACTCCAACTAAACCTCACTTATTTTATTAACCATACACTCATTACCGAATAGAGTTGATGTAGATTTAATGGTTTACTTATATAATCTGAAGCGCCAGCAGATAAACATTTTTCCTTATCATTTGGCATTGCTTTAGCAGTTAATGCGATAATAGGTATTTCATTTAACCCTAAGTTCATTCGGATATTTTCCATCGTTTCATAACCGTCCATATTAGGCATCATAATATCCATTAAAATAAGGTCAATATTTGTATTGCTTTTTAGTATTTCTAAACACTCTATGCCGTTTTGGGCAGTAATAATGTTGGCATTTTGTTTTTTTAATGCATTTTGTAACGCAAATATATTTCGATGATCATCATCGACAATTAAAATGGTTTTCTCTTGGAAGACGTTATTTGTTTCGGTAGTAACGATAGCTTCTTCCACAACTTCAGCAGGAATAACATCTTCTATCGTTGCTGCGACTTCTAAATTGGATAACTGTATATCATGTAATCCATTTGGAAGGTTAGGAATATATACCGTGAAAGTACTACCTTCTCCTACATTACTCTCTAACGTAATCCAACCACCTAACAATCTAGCAAACTCTTTACAAATAGATAAACCTAGTCCTGTACCACCATACTTTCGAATCGTTGCTCCATCTGCCTGTTGAAAGGCTTCGAAAATAAGTTGATGCTGTTCTTTAGCGATACCAATACCAGTATCTTTTACTGAAATTGTAATCCAATCTTTACTTATAGACTGCATATCATGACTTAAATTGGTTGTTTCTATTGAATCGAAATGTAAAGAAACGGATCCTTTTTCCGTGAATTTAAATGCATTGGATAATAAGTTTTTAATAATTTGCTCAATCCGTTTTGCATCTGTATAAAACAGATCAGGAATCGTATCACTGTCTTCAATAGTAAATTCGACATTTTTTTGTGCGGCTATATGTAAAAAGTTTTGATGCATATTGGCTGCCATGTCACTTATGTTCGTTGCTTCAAAAATGATGTCTAGTTTGCCTGCTTCTACTTTAGATAAATCTAGTATGTCATTAATTAAAGTAAGTAAGTCTTTCCCTGATGAATGAATGACAGTTGCTAATTCAATCTCATCGTCGGATAAATTGTTATCATGATTTTCTCTTAACATTTCAGATAATAGTAAAATACTATTTAACGGTGTGCGTAATTCATGTGACATATTTGCTAGGAACTCAGATTTGTATTTTGAGCTGCGTAACAACTCGCTTGCTTTTTCTTCTAATTCTGATTTAGTAATTTGTAAGTCAGCTGTCTTCTGCTCAGCCTCTTCAGTTCTAGACTCTAATTGTTCATTCGTTGTTCGTAATTCTTCTGCTTGCATTTGTAGTTCTTCCGCTTGCGTTTGCAATTCTTCTGATTGAACTTGTAACTCTTCTGTCATTGCTTGTGATTCATGTAAAAGAGTTTGAATTCGCATACGTCCCATAATACTATGGATTGTTAAACCTAGATTATCAACGGTTTGTTGAATTAAATCTTGATGTAAATCTGAAATCTCAGTTACACTTACTAACTCCATTACTGCGATTACTTCATCCTCAAATAAGATAGGGATGATTAATAGATTTTTAGGACGTATTTCTAATACTCCGCTAGTGACATAACGAAACTCTTCGGGTATATCCCTGAGAATAAAACTTTTCTTTTCTAAGGCAGACTGTCCAATGAAACCTTCACCCATTTGAATGGATTGTTTCCCAATATCAGCACCTTGATCGGCGAAAGAAGCTTTTTTCACATAGTAGACAGTTTCTTCATATTCTTCACGTACATAAAATGCACCGCAAGAAGTTTGCGTTTTTTGTATAATTCCACTAAGAATTTTTTTACCTAACATCTCAATAGAAGATACACCTTGATACATTAAAATTAATTCTGCAAGCTCCGTTTGTAACCACTCTCTTTTCGATATTTCGTCTAGTAGGTGATTCGTTGTATGAGCAAGATCTTTTATTTCATCACGTGTGTTTACATGAATTCTTTCCGTGATTTTTTCTTTAGAAGAAATGGATTTAATAGCTTGAATTACATTTTTAATCGTTTTTGTAATGGAATTCGAAATATAGAGTGAAATGATAATAGAAATACAAGAAAGTAAGAACAATAAACTGTATAACCAAATCTCTAATTTATTATTTTCAGTATCTAATTGTGCTGCTCTTTTTTTCGTTAATTGCTCCTCAGTGCTACGGAAGTTAGTTACCTGTGACTGTAAGGACTGAATTTGAGTCGTGTCGATTGTTTGTACATTATTACTATTATGATTTGCAATTAACGGGTGAATCTCTTTATTTATCCAACTAATAATATTTTCGTTAATCTGTTTTAATTTTTCTTGCTGAGATGGGTTATCCTCTAATAATGAGAAAAGATCTTGATAATGCTTTTCGTAATCCTTTTCCGCAGAATTAAGAGATTGTACGTAATTTGGATTATTAGAAATGATAAACCCTGTCGCTTTATTTTCAATTATTAGTAAATCTTTCTCCACTTGATTTGTTAAATTGAGAACTTTAAAATCGTGATCAATAATAAAATTACGAGATTTTTGTAAATTAGAAATCTCATTGTTCAACATAATGAAAGAAACAAGTAAGAACAAAATGATAACTAAATAACCAGCCATAATTTTGTAGCGAATACTAAATTTTGCTTTCGAGTTCATTAAAAATTCCTACCTTCAAGGTTATTAAAACTTTTCTATTTTAAAGAATGAAAAACGTAATATATATTATATCAGTTTTCATAAGGCTAAACTAGAAATCCCCCTATTGTATTAGGGGGGTCTTTTTTAATAGAGGAAATCATTTTGAAATATAAAAACATATATGAAAGGTAGTAAACGAGGGAATAGAGGGTAACAAACATTCTAAGAAGGGAAGAGTGTTCTTAAAGCTCTTTTTGCATCTATTCCTTCAAAAATAAATAATATAAGATCTTTCTTTTTTACAGTAAGGAAAAAGGATACTAGAGTGCTTAAGTTTTTAATAGAAGTAAGTGCTCCGTGTTTACCTATAAATACATTCGTTTGAAATGTTGTCATTAAAGCATAAAAATGATGAATCTGCGTTATTGTAGGTATTTCATTATAAGAAATAGTAGTAGAGTGAATGGCGTTCATCGTAATATTCCTTTCCATATAGTAAGCATAACAATATAAACATACCCGTTTTAAAAAATGTTAAACATATAAATAAGAAAAAATATAATTATAGTTTTTTACGTTTAGAAAAGGTTAGGAAGGGTATACATATACTACAAAGAGATTGACTGAAGATGAATTGTAAGATGTCTATGTTTAGTAGATTAGTCTATCAAAATATACTTTTACTTTAAATAAAAAGGAGCCTGGTATACATGAATGAAATGATGATTAATATTACATTTGATTTAATTTACTTGTTAAGTAGTTCACTTGTAGTGCTTTTACTATTCGCTTTTTTCGTAAATGGTTATGTTAATAAGAAAATTAGTGTATACAGAAATGAAGAAAAATAAAAATACATTATATAAAACTTTAGGAGGTTAATAGTTATGAATGTAGATAGAAAAATAGTAGGTGTTTTTAGAACAATTGATGATGCGGCACTCGTTATTAATGAATTAAATGATAAAGGATATTCAGCAGATAACATTTCAGCTATTGCGAAAGATCAAAAGGAAATTGAACATCTAGAAGAAAAATCGGGTGAAAAAGTGAATAGCGAAACTGCACATAAAGCAGATATCTTTTCAGCGACAGGGCTTGTAGCTGGAGGGGTAGCAGGCGGGCTCGGTGGTTTATTAACAGGTCTTGGTGTACTTGCCGTTTCTGGAATGGGTCCAATTGTAGCAGCAGGACCGATCGCAGCAGCTATTGGTGGAGCTGGTATTGGCGGAGGAGCTGGAAGTTTAATAGGAGCATTTATAGGATTAGGAATTCCAGAAGAACATGCTAAAAAGTATGAAGAATATATTTACGATGGAAATATATTAATTTTAGTAGATGCAACATTAGATGATAAGTTAGAAATTTATAAAATATTTGATAAGCACAATGCGTATAACTCTGATTTCTTTAAATAATATGTACGTCACATATTAAACATAGTGAATATCGTTTTTTTGATCTTACAACTTTGGCGCGGCCGAGGAGTCGTATGACTATAAGAGAGGAAGGGCTTATAGTAAAAGATCAAGTTCTATTCTGTTATTTAAAAGGGAAGAGGTGCCTTTTCGTGATTGTAAAAATATTAAAGGATAGTAGTAATAGTTTCCTTTGTACAGTTCAAAGTAAAAATGGAGAGAAGTATGTAAAGAAATGGTTTCATAAACAGGGAAACAAGGAAGAATTAGGGCGACCAACTTTTAAAGAAGTAGAAAAGGATTGGAAAGAAAATAGAGAATCGTTTATGTATCCCAATATTAAAGCGCTTTATTAAAATGGAACAAAATACGCGTTTTATTATTACAAAACTGTCACATTCCTGTAAGGTAATTCAATAGATTAGATACTTTTTCCATGTCATAATAAAGTCATAAGAAAGCTTATCAAAACTACAACTTATTAGGAGAGTGTCAGTCATGATTGTAACAACAACTTCTGGAATTCAAGGTAAAGAAATTATTGAGTATATTGATATTGTAAATGGTGAAGCTATTATGGGTGCAAACATTGTCCGCGATTTATTCGCTTCTGTTCGTGATGTTGTCGGTGGTCGTGCTGGTTCTTATGAAAGTAAGCTTAAAGAAGCTCGTGATATCGCAATGGATGAAATGAAAGAACTTGCAAAACAAAAAGGTGCGAATGCTATCGTTGGTATTGACGTAGATTACGAAGTTGTTCGTGATGGAATGTTAATGGTTGCTGTAAGTGGTACAGCTGTACGTATATAAGTAAATAAAAAACAGGCTCACCCCTTGAAGTTCATGCTTTGAGGGGGGTTTTTGTTTTTAAGTTGTAAAAGTAAAAAGAATGGGATTGTATTTCTTAGAAAAATAGAAGTGCCAGTAGCATAAATGGTATTTCGTACAAAAGAGCGGACTCGTTCAAATTATAGAACAGTTTCAAGGGCTAAATGAAAAAGAAACAGTAATGCTACATATATGTAACGTAAGTGCGAATTTTATAATAAAATTGTTATTTGAGATAATGGAAGAATTAGTGGTATAAATAACTTTATAGATAATAATCAAAATAGAGAAGACAGAGTGTTCATAGATGGAATGGTTAAGAGAATTTTCCAATCTGTAATAAAAAAACGGAGGTACCGAGAACGTTTTACAGATGTCTACTACATAAAATTTATAATGGATTGGGGGCAATTTTTATGTTTTGGTTAGGAGGTTTTTTAGGATACATTGTAGGTTCTATTACTACATGTGCGATACTTTACTTTGGGTATAGAGCCGAAAAGAACAAAAAAGCGGATATGCGAAAGAAAGAGGAGAGAAACATCAATAAAAAAGGTGTATAGGATGTGGAAGAAAAATTGATAACATTGATGCAAAAATAAAGGACAGTTACATATTTTATATGATTACTATGTACTGTCCCGCTTATTCCTTTTGGATTAACAAAAATTGTTTCCTGTCTTGCTATAAAATTCATAGGCAAAAAAACCAAATAAATAGCCTATTCCGGATCCTAAACTAATTGAAAGCAGTGAGAAATCTGGGGAAAATATGCCGAAAATCAAACCGATTATACAGCCCAAAAGCATTCCTATAGGTATTAAACTATCTAATAACAGTTGAGCCTCTTTTGATTTTTTCTTACCCAATTTGCCATGCTTATATTTATGTTCCAATCTTTTTATTACAAATACTACAATCCCCCCGACTAGTATAACAGGCCAAATTTCCGAAATTAACCACATGTTAGAAGCTCCTTTCACCTTTCAATATAATTGTACCAAAAAATTACAATTATAGACTGCTAAACGTACTATCTAGTCTATTTAAAAGGTAAATGCAAAAGACTTCTTCTTTTGCATTTAATAACTCGTCAAAAACACTTTCCGATACGATAAACTTAACTAAATCTATACAATTCAATCAAATTTACACAAGTTAGTGCTTCATCGTGTTCTCGCAACCCCGAAGGGACGAGGGGTATAACACTCCACACGAGGCAGTATCGTTACCTCCTATTATCAAGCATTTATTTTACCCATCTTGATAAATTTATCGCAGCATTTACATCCCTATCGTGATAGCTATTGCACGAAACACAACGCCACTCACGAATCTTTAAACTCCACTGTCCTTCTGGTTGAACTGAATGGTCGTATTTAACGCCGCAACATGAACAAATCTTGCTTGAAGCGAACCATTTATCAGCTTTTACATACTCAATGCCATACTTCTCGCACTTGTATGACAAACATTGAAAGAAGAAGTTTAATTTTTGAAATGAAAATGCTTTCGATAGTTTTTTGTTTTTTAACAGGTTTGAGATAGATAAGTCTTCCACAACAATCCTCATTGGTTTGGTTTTCACCAATTGAGCTGTTGCTTGACGGATATGGTTATTTCGGATATTCATAATTTTCCTAGATAACCGCAGGTGCTCAGCTTTCGCTTTTTCATATCCAGCAGACTGAATTTTCACACCTTTTTTAAATCTCCTAGACATATCTCTTTGCGCTGACTTTTTCCTTTTCAAAAGATTTTTAACCTTAGCATCTTTGTTTATATTTCGTTCTTTCGTACCATTAGAAGCTACAAACAGCTCTTTTAAACCAACATCCACACCAATCGACTCATTGGTTAGTTCTTGTGATTCAAAGTCTTCTTGGAACCCCACACTAATCCACCAGTGACGACCATCAAAGGTAACTCTTGGATTGGATGGTTTTTTATTTCTTGGTAGTTGTTGGCTTGTTTTCACTTCTCCAATAGACTGAATATGAACGACTTTCTTTCCTATAATCAGTCTTTCATAATTGGCATAAAATCCTTGGATCAAATCTTTTTTGGATTTATAAGAAGTGTGAGAACCATTTTTGTACTTTTTGAACGAATTTTTTCTCGCCGTATCAAAATCTTTTGAAGCCTGTTTAGGAACTTGTGCATTAATGGCATTTAACCACTCATATCTCTTTCGCTTCTTGATCTTTGTAAATCGTTTCTGTAAAGCTAACTGTGAAACAGATTTTCCAAATAGCTTATAGTATCTATCACTCATTCTTTTACAATAGTTATAAGCGAATCTTGCAGCACCGGCATGTTTTTTTAGCACTTGTTCTTGTTCAGGCGTTGGAATCAGTCTGACTTTCTTCGCCAATATCATCAGAAGCCTACTCCTTTACTGTGCGATTATTCGGCACTCACCTTTCAGATACTGAAAGATTTGTTCTTCTGAATAGTAGCGTGTTCCACCAGCATTCTCCTGAGACTACTCGGATGCAAACCTGTTAATTCTGATACTTGACTAACTCGTAAAAATTTCATTATTATTCTTACCTCATTGAATCCGCCATAGCACATACGTTCGATATATTCAATGAGGTTTGATAGATTTAATTAAATGTATCTCGTTCAACTAAGGGCGCAATTCCTTAGCCAGTTCTCTTATGAACTTCTCATGTTTTCACATGAGCGCAGACTATATGTTTATCTACTTAGAGATAGAGGATTTTTCCACCACCATAGGCTTGTGGTGTACTCTCGTCAGTTATACGAGATAGTCGTTGAACGTTCATCTTATCACTTTTGACTTAGATGATTCGAGGCGGAAGACCCATTGTTCTAGTGTTTAGGATTTAACCTTGCACCATCTGATTGATTTTTTCTGCTTTCGCGACATTCACGCTCACTATTTCTAGCCACGTTGTAGTTCAATCAGCTTTAGGGATTGCCCGCAGTTAACCCTCACTACTAGCCAATCACTTGACTAGCAGGGCTTACTGATATATTTAATTAACTTTCGTTATAATTGGTTAAATAAATCGTAACAGTTAGTTACCCTTTCGTTTTCTCAGCAGACTGCACAACATCAACTGCCGCTTTCACATCTGCTAAGTCATACGTGGAATGTACCGTCATAAAACACAATTGCTTATTTTCTACTAAGCGAATTAATTGACGAAACGTTTCTTGCCATTTATATGGTGACACTTCTTTATTCCAATGTCGTAAATGAAATATGTTCGCGTGTACTTTGGCTTTCGTGACAATTTCTGCCCAGTTTACTTGTATTCCTGATAGAAGACCGATCGTTAAAAAGTGCCCGTTTGGACGTAAGGAGAAAGCTAATTCATTTCCAGCCGGTCCCCCGATAGAATCAATTGCAGCATCCGCACCGAGCCCGTTTGTTAATTCCGTAACAGTTTCATAAAGCGGGGCAGTGGAAGTATCAATTACATATGCAGCACCAAGGCGCAGTAATTCCTCTGTATGTTTGTTATTTCTTGTAACGGCAATTAATCGGAAGTTTAAAATTTGTGATAACTGCGCAAATAGATGTCCAATAGCAGATCCACAAGCATTCACTAATAAAACGTCATTACGTTGTAAGTTTAACGTTTCTGTACAAGTAACCCACGCCGTAAGAGGGTTAATATACATTTGCGCCGCTGTAAAATCATCGATGGAATCAGGGATAGGGACTACAAAATCAGCTGACGTCTTCACATACTCTTGCCAAGTACCTTCTCCGCGTAACGGTAAAACACGTTTACCGATAAGGTCTCGAGTAACGCCTGCGCCAACATCTTCTACAATACCAACACCTTCATAGCCAGGTATGTTAGGTAAAGGAATTCTATGAGCGTACGCTCCTGTTATGGGAATTAAGTCAGATGGATTAATCGGTCTAACTAACATACGGACCAAAACTTCATTATCTTTTAATGGTTCTATATTTTTATATTCAACTTGTAATACGTCTTTTGGATTGCCAAACTTATGAAATTGAATGCATGTTCCAAGCAAAGTAAATTGCCCCCTTAGTTTGATTGGGTTTATTATAGCATTTTTGGTTTGGGTGGTTATTTTGTTCGTGATAAATAGGGTTTTTAATTTACGTATTTATCAGAATTTTATAAAATGTGTATATGACTATAAAATGGGGGGATTTCTTCATGTGTACTAGTTTGACGTTACAAACAAAAAATTTCCAGCATCTTTTTGCGAGAACAATGGATTTCACATTAGATATGAATCAGGAAGTAATAATCATTCCTCGGCGTTATCAGTGGAACAATATAACTGGTGAAACGATCCGAGCGAAAAAGGCTGTTGTCGGAATGGGAATTAATCATGAAGGAAGGGTCATTATGGCGGACGGAGTAAATGAAGCTGGTATGACATGTGCCACTCTCTATTTCCCGGGATTCGCTACTTATAGTAACAGCATAGATGACCATAAAACGAATTTAGCACCATTTGATTTTGTGGCTTGGAGCTTGACGCAGTTTAATTCTGTTGAAGAGTTAAAAAAATCTGTTGATAACATTTCCCTTATAGATGTACCATTACCAGTTTTAGGGATTACTCCGCCACTACATTGGATTTTAGCAGATAAATGGGGAGAGTGTATTGTACTTGAGCCGACAACTGATGGAATAAAAATGTATGACAATCCACTAGGAGTGATGACTAATAGCCCGGAGTTTAATTGGCATTTACAAAATTTAAGACAATATATTGGACTTAAATCGCAGCCATTTGCACCAACCGAGTGGGGAGACGTACCATTAAGTGCTTTTGGCCAAGGTTCCGGATCGATGGGACTTCCTGGAGATTTCACCCCGCCATCAAGATTCGTGCGGGCAGCATATGGCAAACAAAACATTAAAGGTATAGAGAACGAAGAAGAGGGGATATCGGCTATTTTTCATATCTTATCAAATTGTGAGGTTCCTAAGGGGGCAGTAATAACAGAAGACGGTATATTAGATAATACTATCTATACAAGTGCAATGTGTATGGAGTCTGGAACATATTATTACCATACTTACGATTGTAGACAAATTATAGCCATTCATTTATTCCATGAAAATTTAGATACAGCTGAGATTAAAACGTATCCGTTCCAGCGGAAGCAAAAAATCTTTTATGAAAACTGATAAAAACACCTCCATTGAATTTGCATACTTAGTATGCGAATTCGGGAGGTGTTTTTCTATTAAGCAGAAGCTTTCTTCATTCTCTCAAGTAAACTAGATAACACATGCGTACGATATGATTCTAGTTTTTTACCTTCGTAAGTACGAATACCTAATTTTTTAAGTTCTTTTACATACCAACCTTTGCTTCCGAAATACATGTGATCGCTCCCCTTCAACTTTGTTTTTATTTGTCCTGATTATACTTGGAGGCACAGGAATTATAATGAAGGAAATGAATTTCGCGCGAAAATGGTTAACTTTGTTGCAAAAGACATATATACTAAAGATAGTATACAACGAGGTGGGCAAGACGTGATTATAGAGAAGCACGAAATTCAAATTGACCAAATTACGAGCGGTAAAGTGAATATCTTTACTTTCTATAGAAATAGAAAGCAAATTGATGATCATTTTTTACGATTGCAAGAACCATCGCTTACAGCAAACTACTTCTTCCATTTTCATTTTGATGCAGAGAGCTTGCATCTACTGCAGGAAGAGTTTCCAGGCGTATATCCGTACGACGGTAGTGAAACGATTCACGACTGGACGGAAAAGATGAAAGCTGAATTGCAACATCAGATCCAAACAGGTAAATGGAATAAACGCGTACGTATCGGTAATCGCATTCTAGATGTGGTGTTTACATGGTGTGACGAAGATATAGTAGAGTGAAAAAGAAGCGGATGACGCTTCTTTTTTTTAGCGCTGGAATAAAACGAGCTTACCTGCAGTAGATGTACAGCGATGTGTTTTTTCATACAATCCTTTTTCTTGTAAGATAGATTCACCTTTTGCTTTTGCTTCTTTTTCAGTTGCCGCCTCGAATGATTCGTCTAATGCTTTTGAACCATCTTTTTCAAAGACTGTTAGAACGTATACTCCCATGAAAATTCCCTCCAATAATTAAAATCAGAATCTTATAATTATTTTGACATAAAATGCTACAATATGCAAAGAAATATATGACATTGCGTGGTAAAATAGAATGAAACTTTAATCATCGAGAATATTTTTATTCTCGATGATTATTAGTTTTCAGCGATGTTAATTTTAATAAAATGAAACTTTTGAAAGATAGAAAGGATCGTTATTTGTGAAACAAGTAAAGTTTATACATGCGGCTGATTTGCATTTGGATAGTCCGTTTAAAGGGATGGAGATGAATGTTGCGCAGTCTGTTTGGGAGAGAATGAAGCAAAGTACGTTTGAATCATTTGAGCGTATTGTTGATAAAGCGATTCAAGAGCGCGTTGATTTCGTATTACTAGCTGGGGATTTGTATGATGCGGAGACGAGAAGTTTGAGGGCGCAAGTGTTTGTGCGTGAGCAAATGAAGAGACTTTCGCAGTACGATATCCCTGTTTTTATTATTCACGGTAACCATGATCATTTAGGGGGAAGCTGGGCAGCAATTGAGTTTCCGGAAAATGTTCATGTATTTACTGAGCCTTATGTAGAAGAGAAATCATTTTATAAAAATGGTGAGCTATTAGCTTCTATTTACGGGTTTAGTTATTTGCAGCAAGCGGTAACGGATAATATGACAGCGCAGTATACGAAAATGAGTGATGCGCCTTTTCATATTGGCATGCTTCACGGAAGTGTGGAAGGAGATGCAGAGCATAATCGCTATGCACCGTTTCAAATTCGTGAGCTGAAAGAAAAGCAATTTGATTATTGGGCTCTTGGTCATATACATAAACGTGAAATTTTATTAGAAGAGCCGTATATTATTTATCCAGGTAATATACAAGGTCGTCATCGTAAGGAAACAGGCGAGAAGGGTGCGTACCTTATTGAACTTACGAAACAAGGAACGCAGTGTTCATTTTTCCATACGGCAGATGTTGTATGGGATGAGATAGAAGTTTGTATTGATGGACTTGAAACTGTTGATGAACTTATGACGAGCATGTCAACTACGATGAATGATTGCCGAAAAGAAGAGGAAGGGACGCTTTTAACTGTCGTATTCACAGGGCAGGGCTCACTTTCTCCTTATTTACGTGACGAAAAGCGTGTGGAAGAGATTTTTCACATTTTAGCATCTGGAGAAGAGCGAAAAGATTTCGTATATGCGATGAAGTGGAAAAATGAGACGGTTTCTTTTGCGGAAATCGAACGTTTGAAAGCGGAAAATCATTTCGTCGGTAGTGTGCTAAAGGAGTTAGAAGCTTTCAGCAATATGGACGGAGTATTGCGAACTATTTGGACATCTCCTGTAGCGCGTAATAGTATTGAATTTTTTACAGAAGAAGAGAAGAAAGAGATTCAGAAGGAAGCAGAAAATATTATTTTAGAACAATTATTCCAGCAAGAGAGGGATAAAAAATGAGAATTGAAAAACTCCATATTTATGGGTACGGAAAATTAGAAAATGTGGAAATGGATCTTTCCTTGCTGACGGTGTTATACGGTGAAAATGAAGCGGGAAAATCGACAATTCGCTCGTTTATGAAAAGTATTTTATTCGGTTTTCCGACGAGAGGACAGCGCCGTTATGAGCCGAAAGAAGGCGGGAAGTATGGCGGTGCGATGACTGTGCAAACAGAGCAGTACGGTCGTTTGAAAATTGAGCGATTGCCAAAGACGGCAGCTGGCGAGGTGACCGTTTATTTTGAAGACGGGAAAATGGGCGGAGAAGAAATTTTAAACGATATATTAAGCGGGATGAATGAAAGTTTATTTGAATCCATCTTTTCATTTGATATGCATGGCCTTCAAAATATTCATCAGCTCGGCGAAGCGGATATTGGCAATTATTTGTTTTCGGCAAGCGCAGTCGGAAGTGATGCGTTATTGCAGCTAGATAAAAAGCTAGAAAAAGAAATGGATCAGCGTTTTAAGCCGAGCGGGCGTAAACCGGAAATTAATGTGTCACTGCAAGAGATGAAGAAACTTGAAGAGAAGATGAAAGAGTGGCAAGGGAAAATTGGCACGTATGAAAAACAAGTCGAGCAATTAAAAGAAAGTGAAGAGAAACTTGCTTCTGTTCGTGCGGAAAAAGAGAGTGCAGAAAAACGAAAGCAAGATTATGAAATATTAGCAGCGCTAGAGCCACTCGTTATTGAAAAGCGTGCGCATGAGAAAGTGTTAGAAAATGAGAGCGGACAGTTTCCTGTAAACGGAACGGCGCGCTATGAAGCAATTAAGGCGAAGATGGAGCCGCTCCAATTACAAGTTGACTCGCTTCACAAAAAAATAGAGACGGTGCAATCGGAAATTGCCTCGATTCAAATAGATGAAGAGTTTTTACAAAAAGAAAGTTATGTAGAAGAACTTCGTATGCAGCATTTGTCTTATGAAAATGCGTGCCAAGAAATGCGTGATATGACAGGGAGTATTACGAATATAAAAGAAGAAATTGCAGAACTAGAACAGCAAATTGGTGCTACTTTTGAAAAGGAAGCGGTTCTTGCGTTTGACATGAGTTTGGCGACGAAGGAATTAATTACGCAAACCGTACAAAAAGCGCGTGAATTAGAAACGCAAAAAGCACAGCTTGATGATCGTTTTAAAGTAGCGCAAGAGCAATTAGAAGAACAAGAAGAAAATATAAGACAGATTCAGAAACAAATGTTAGTTGCTGAAGAGCGAGATACGTTAGTTGAGAAAGAGAAATCGTTCCAAGACGCGGCGTTTATCGGTATGGGTGCAGAGAGAATGAAGCGTAAGTATGAGGAAAAAGCAGGAGCGGCTATGCAAAAGAAAAAGAAGTGGCAAAGAGTTTGTCTTCTGTTACTTCTTATTAACACGCTTGTTTTATTCACAAGCTTATTTATAGATAACCGCCCGCTCTTATTTATTAGTGTTATTGTTTTTGTAGGGATTGTTCTTGCCCTTGTTTTATATAAAGATCCGTCAAGTGGATTACAAGAAGAGCTTCTTACTCTTCAGCAAAGTGCTGGCGGGAGACAAAGTGAAGAAGCGCTGTCTGTGCGCTATCAGTTAGAAAAAGATGAAGAGATTCGGAAGCTATTTGAGCGTGAGTCTTATAAATTACAGCAAATGGAGCGAGCTTATGATAAAGTCGTTTCATCGTATGAGGAATGGGAGAGAGAAACGTTCCAAGCGGGAGAACAAGTAGATGCATATAAAACGCGCTATATGTTCCCAGAATTTTATACGTATGCACACATATTGCCAGCGTTTGAGCGTATTGAAAAAATGCAGCAATTATATCGTGAATTAGATAAGCAAGGCACGCGAAAATCTTCATTATATGAAATAATTTCGCATTTTGAACAGAAACTAGAAACTGTTATCGGTAGTGCGGAGTATAGTAAGTTGTATGAGGCGCAAAGGCTTATGCAAAATGAGAAAGAGAAGAGACAAACTTGTAAGCAGCTGAAAGAGAAACTGGCGGAATGGCAAGAAGAATATGAGTTCATGCAAGAGCAATTGAAACAACTGTTAGTAGAACGAAATGCATTATGGAGTATTGCAGAGGCTACAGATGAAGAGATGTTTTTAGAAGAAGGTAAACTGGCGGAAAAACGTGAAGATGCTGAGAAACAAGTAGGGCGTTTATTACCGCAAATTGATTTGTTGGAACAGCGTTTAACGAGCTTATCATTAGCTGAACATTATGAGGCTGACGGTTATGAGGAAAAATTAAAGCAAGAAATGACAGCTGCGCAAAATTGTCTTACGAAAGAGAAAGAACTGACAGAGCGTATTGCGAAACATCGTATGGAAATTGCGAATTTAGAAGAAGGTAGTACGTACGGTGATTTAATGCATGAATGGGAAATGAAAAAAGCGCAAGTGCGTGAACAAGTGAAGAAGTGGGCTGCTTATGCGGCCGCAAAGACAGTATTAACGAAAACGAAGCAATATTATCATGAAGTACATCTTCCTCGTATTTTACAAAAATCAGAAGAGTATTTCGTCTATTTAACAGGCGGACGATATAGTAAAATCTTTTCACCGTCAGAGGCGGAACCGTTCATTGTTGAGCGTAACGACGGTATGCGTTTTTACAGTCATGAACTAAGCCAAGCGACAGCGGAGCAGTTATATTTATCGCTGAGATTTGCACTTGCGAAAACATTTGAACACGATTATCCATTTATTATTGATGATAGTTTCGTGCACTTTGATGCGGTAAGGACGGATCGAACGATTGAACTAATAAAGGAAGTCGCGAAAGATAGACAAGTAATCTTCTTTACATGTCATGCGCATTTACTCGCGTATTTTACAGAAAAACAGATTATAAAATTAACACATAAGCGTAAAGAAAATGAGTTGTAATATGCTATACTAAAAGTAACTGATTTGGTGGAGGAATTCGAATGAAAAAGAAAATTGCAGAATATGAAGTTGGTGAACAAGTCGATGTTTTCTTGTTAATTAAAACAGCGACAAAAGGTCTAGCAAGTAATGGAAAGCCATTTTTAACAGTAATCTTACAAGATCCAAGTGGAGATATTGAAGCGAAGCTATGGGACGTATCACCAGAAGTTGAGAAACAATATGTAGCAGAAACAATCGTTAAAGTAGCTGGTGATATTTTAAACTACAAAGGACGTATTCAATTACGTGTGAAACAAATCCGTGTTGCGAATGAAAATGAAGTAACAGACATCTCGGATTTCGTAGAAAAAGCACCAGTGAAAAAAGAAGATATGGTTGAGAAAATTACACAATACATATTTGAAATGAGAAATCCGAACATTCAGCGTCTAACAAGACATTTGTTAAATAAGCATCAAAACGAATTTTTAGAATATCCAGCAGCGACAAAGAATCATCATGAGTTCGTATCTGGACTAGCTTATCACGTCGTATCGATGCTAGATTTAGCTAAAGCTATTTCAAATCTATACCCATCATTAGATAAAGACTTACTATATGCAGGCGTTATTTTACATGACCTTGGTAAAGTAATTGAACTATCTGGTCCAATTTCTACAACGTATACGTTAGAAGGAAATTTACTAGGCCACATTTCTATCATGGTGAACGAAATTGGTAAAGCAGCAGATGAGCTGAACATCGATGCAGAAGAAGTATTAATTCTTCAACACATCGTCCTTTCTCACCACGGAAAAGCAGAATGGGGTAGCCCAAAACCACCGTTAGTAAAAGAAGCAGAAATTCTGCACTACATCGATAACTTAGATGCAAAAATGAACATGATGGACCGTGCATTAGGACGCACAAAACCAGGTGAATACACTGAGCGTGTCTTTGCTCTTGATAATCGTTCGTTCTATAAACCGACGTTCCATAATTAAAAGTGTGAATAAAGTGGCCTCATTAAGTTTTAAAAGCTTAGTGAGGCTGTTTTCTTTATTAAAAATTAAATGAAATAGTTAAGAAGTACGCATGGGGTTAACGAAGAACGATTAAAACATATCTCACCACTAGAATGGGAGCATATCAACTTTAATATGGCAGATACTTAGAATCGCTTCAGCCTGTATAACAGGCCTAAAAATAAGAGTTGAAACTTGTTTAGCATCTATTTTTGTTAAAAGGTGGGAGAATTGTGCTATGATGTGGGCAAATATAAAACTATCTAAAGGAGGGATTCACATGCCGCATGTTGTGTTTCGTGGAATTACTACTGAACAATTAAAACACATAAGCAAGCCATTAGTAGAAGAGCTCGCAGAGATTTGTGAGTGTGGTACGGATAATTTTACGTTGGAACTACCAAGTTCTACGTTTGTATTCAATGGAGAAGAAATAGAAGCGTTTCCTCTTATTGAAGTGAAATGGTTCGAGCGTGGACAGGAAATTCGTGATCGATTTGCCAAGGCCATTACTACATATGTAATGGATTTTGGACTTCCAGAAGTAGAGGTTGTATTTACGGTTTTCACAGGATCAGCGTATTATATTAACGGGAAGCATTGTGCAAGTTAGAGCTATTATAAATGTTTTTGTAACATTTATCCCGCATTAACGGGCAGTAAGACCCCCACCTCAAAATTCAGCGGAAGCAAAGAAGTTAGGTGGGGGATCAACTGTCCGTAAAAGCCCGATTGGTTCAACTAATAATCAGTGGGGGATGAACAAAACCCCCACTGATTAAAGTTTCACTTTATAAGGGATAGAACCACATCGCTATCAAGCTAACTAGACAAAATACCCTCTAAAAAGAAAAAGGCGTTATTCTTTCTGAGAAATCATAGGAAAGGATAACGCCTTTATATCAATTTTAATATAATCGATTCACTTCTTTATAAAAAGTTTGGTTATTTTATTGAAGCTTATTCCACAAACACACCCGTTTGTTCACTTTTTTACTGTTTGAAAGCCATACTTTTTATATTGATTCATTTATTGGAAAAACCGAAAGTTTTAAACTCTCTCTATTACATATTTATTTTTGGAAAAATAGCCTAACTCCAAATACTAATAATACTGTGCCAGTAATACCCTCTATTGTACGGTTCACCTTTTCTTTTCTTAAAAAAGTTCTTAATTGACGTATTAGAGAGATATAAAGTAAATACCATATTGCTGTCAAAGTCGTAAATGTGAATCCCAACAAAAGAAATTGGAAGAAATGACTTTGATTACTCACAATAAATTGGGGTAGAAAACTAAGGAAAAATACAGCCGTTTTTGGGTTTAAGATTGCCGTGGTAAATCCTTGTCTAAAACTTTTAACCGTTCCAATATCCTTAGAGTTTATTTCCACTGAACCTGACATATCTTCTTTTTTAGAAAAGGCACTTTTAATTGACTTTACAGCTAAATAAATTAAATAAAATGCCCCAGCATATTTTATTAATGTAAATAGCATAGCAAATTTCATTAAGATAGCAGAGAGTCCTAGTGTAGCCATTATTGTATGAATCATCATTCCAGATACCGTTCCTAAGACGGTCTTTATCCCACCATTTCTACCATGAGAGATAGTGTTTTTTGTAACTAAAGCAAAACCGGGACCAGGCATCATTATAATAAGGAGTGCTGTAAGGATAAATAGCATATAATTTTCCATGTTCTGGTATTTCCTTTCTGATTTTTAGTTTCGCTTATAGTATAGCTTTTTTCCTTAAAACATTAAATATAAAAAGTGTGATCAGGATAGTATCATAAACTTTCAAGGAGTTGTAATTGAATTATAGAGGGCTTCACTTGAATAATGTTCTTCTGTAAATGAGCGTTTTAATAGAATGTCAATTACATAAATAATCAGATTTTACACCCTAAATGTTATTTAACGAAAAAATCTTGAATTCGAGATTTTTCACTTGCTTTTCTATCACTTGAGGTGTAAAGTGATAGTAGCGAAAGCGATTGAGTCATATGAAAAACATACACTCAGTTGTTTTCGATTAAAAAACAAAGTAACTTATACAGTAAAAACTAAGATGAATTTACAAAAACATAATTAAGAATAAATTGAAAAGCTAAAAACCATATTAGTTGTGGGAAATATTATTTTTTTAGTTATCACTTGACTAGTAAAACGAAACGGAGGAATAACCAATGTATAAAATTAAAGGGCATCATCACATTTCAATGGTTACGAAAAATGCAAATGAAAATAATCACTTTTATAAAAACGTGCTTGGCTTACGTCGTGTGAAAATGACAGTAAATCAAGATGATCCGTCAATGTACCACTTATTTTATGGAGATAAAACAGGAAGTCCAGGTACGGAATTATCATTTTTTGAAATTCCATTAGTAGGAAGAACATATCGCGGTACGAATGCGATTACTCGAATTGGATTACTCGTTCCTTCAGAGGAAAGCTTACATTACTGGAAAGAACGATTTGAGAATTTTGATGTGAAACATAGTGAAATGACAACATATGCAAATCGTCCTGCTTTACAATTTGAGGATGCTGAAGGTCTTCGCTTAGTACTACTCGTTTCAAACGGAGAAAAAGTAGAGCACTGGGAAACTTGGGAGAAATCAGAAGTTCCTGCAAAGCATCAAATTCAAGGAATGGCTTCTGTGGAAATGACAGTTCGTAGACTTGATAAAATGTCGAGTACACTTACAGAGATGTTCGGTTATACAGCGGTTAGCCGTAGCGAAGAGGAAGCAATTTTTCAATCCATTAAAGGAGAGGCTTTTGGAGAAATCGTTGTGAAATATTTAGATGGACCTACTGAAAAGCCGGGCCGAGGGAGCATTCACCATTTAGCAATTCGCGTGAAAAACGATGCAGAGCTTGCCTATTGGGAAGAACAGGTGAAACAAAGAGGCTTCCAGTCTTCAGGAATCATCGACCGTTTCTACTTTAAAAGCTTATATTTCCGTGAATCAAACGGAATCCTTTTTGAAATTGCGACAGATGGACCAGGATTTACAGTTGATGGAGATGTGGAACATTTAGGAGAAAAACTTGATTTACCACCGTTCTTAGAAGATCAGCGTGCAGAGATTGAAGCGAATTTAGCACCTATTGAAGAGAAGTAATAGGAGAGAAAATATAAATTAAAAAACATTGGAGGAATATAAAATGAACCAATTAAAAGGAATTCACCACGTTACAGCGATTACAAGTAGTGCAGAAAAGAACTATGAGTTTTTCACTCACGTTTTAGGAATGCGTTTAGTTAAGAAAACAGTAAACCAAGATGATATTCAAACGTATCATTTATTCTTTGCAGATGATAGAGGGAGTGCAGGAACAGATATGACATTCTTTGATTTCCCAGGTGTTCCGAAAGGCGTACACGGTACAAATGAAATTTCAAAAACTTCATTCCGTGTTCCGACTGATGCAGCATTAGAGTATTGGGTGAAACGCTTTGACCGTCTTGAAGTAGAACATACAGGAATTAAAGAGCAATTTGGTAAGAAAACTCTTTCTTTCGTTGACTTTGATGACCAACAATATCAATTAATCTCAGATGAACTTGATAAAGGAATCGAATCAGGTACACCGTGGCAAAACGGGCCAGTACCATTAGAATATGCAATCACTGGTTTAGGACCTGTATTTATCCGTATTGCAAACTTTAGCTTCTTCAAAGAAGTGTTAGAAAAAGTTCTATTATTTAAAGAGGTTGCGCAAGAAGGGGAATTCTATTTATTTGAAGTGAACAAAGGCGGAAACGGTGCATCTGTTATTGTAGAACATAATACAGTTCTTCCTGAAGCACAACAAGGTTTTGGTACAGTGCACCATGCGGCATTCCGCGTAGAAGATCGCGCTGTATTAGAAGAATGGATTGAGAGAATCAGTAGCGTAGGACTTCCTTCATCTGGATATGTAAACCGTCACTTCTTCGAATCATTATATGCAAGAGTTGCACCACAAATTTTATTTGAATTCGCAACAGATGGACCAGGATTTATGGGAGATGAGCCATACGAAACGCTTGGCGAAAAATTATCTTTACCTCCATTCCTAGAGCCAAAACGTGAAGAAATTGAAAAATTAGTTCGTCCAATTGATACAGTGAGAAGTACGAAGGAATTTATTAAAGAGTAAAAATAGAGCAAGTAGTTTTAGCGGAGTGCTGGAACTGCTTGCTTTTTTATTTATTCTAGTAAGTTTTCTGACAATTGTTTCTCAAGTTATTAAAAAGGAAAACTTTGGTATAATTAATTAAAATATAGAATTTTCTAATAATTATTTTTCAATACATAGAAAAGGAGTGGTAATATACAATTTTGATAATTGTATAAAAATCCTAATTTTGTGATTTTGGAGAAAAGGGGATGCGAGTGTATGGGAGCAGATGTAGTAACGCGGGAGCAAATGAAACATTCTTTAGATGATTGGTATCGTGTAATGTTACAGCAAAATATAGAGAAGGCTACGGAAATGAAAGAGGAGATTGAAAGTAAGATTAGTGGGTTGGACGTGGATCAGGATGTATTACTTTATCATGCGTTGTTGAATTTTAGATATGATGCATTAGTTGATTGGATTTCAGTTAGAGAAGATAGTTTTGATAAAGTGGAATCTTTCGAAATTCCAACAGAGGGCTTTTTAGCTTATTATTATCACTTTTTTAAAGGGTTTCATTGCACATTAATTTCAAATTATAACGAAGCGAAAGAACAGTATGAGGAAGCTGAGAAGTTATTGAAATATATTGCAGATCCGATAGAACATGCGGAGTTTAATTATCGGATGGGGAATTTCTATTATCATTCTTATCAACAAATCAATGCGATTGATTATTTGAAAAAGGCAAAAGAAGATTTTACGAAGCAACCAGGATATGAGATTAATTTGGCTTTATGTGAGAATATATTGGGTTTATGTTGTATAGACTTAAGACAATTTGAATTAGCGGAGGAAAATTTTAATGATGCATTAAATGTTTTCCAACAAGCTAAGCATGAGAAGTATATTTTAATGGTTAGAAATAATTTAGGATGGCTATATGGCAGTCAAGATTTATCTGATTTAGCGATTAGACATTTAAGTGAAGTTACTCAAAAAATGCCTAAAAATTTTAAAGCAATTTTTACTGAAGCGGAAGAAAATTATAAATTAGGTAGGGTAGAAACTGCTAATGAATTAATAGAATTAGGCTTAAGAATTTGCAACGAATTACAAAATAAAGAATTCCAATATCGATTTATAATTTTAAAAGAGTTGAATATTAAATCCAGTGCAAGTCAATTAGAGAAAGTAACTTTAGAAGGGATTTTGTATTTTGAAGAACATTCTCTTTTAGAATGTGTTAAAGAATATATGGAAATATTAGCTAATAAGTTTTATCAGGAAGAAAATCATGAAAAAGCTAGTAAGTACTTTTTTATTAGTAGTCAAGCTCAAAAGAGAATTTTAAAAAGGGGAGCGTTAAAATAAATGAAAAAGACTAGTTTGTTCATTACGGGTTTAGTATTGACATTGTCAATTGGATTGAATTTCTTTGCTGGATCCCAAAATCAATATTCAAATAGAGGAGACACAGGTGGAGCGCCAGCAAGACCAGACTATGTTAGTTTTAATAAGGGAGATACAGGCGGAGCGCCAGAAAAACCAGATTATGCTGGTTTCAATAGAGGAGATACGGGTGGAGCACCAGCAGATAATAGAGGAGATGGCGGAGTAAGCCAACTATAATAACAAAGAAAGGGACTTCAACATGAAGTCCCTTTTTCTATTTTCAGGTCATGTAGAGAAAAGAATTGACTTACTTTAAATATGTAACTATAATAGTTACAGAATAACCATTAGTAATAGAAATGAGTTATATTTTTTTAGTATAATTGTAACTGTTTTAGTTACAATTAAAAAGAGAACATAAAACAACCAAAAAATGTAAAAACTTTAAATAGCAACTCAAGAAAGGAGACGGGAACTTTGAAACGGTTTAAGTTTTATTTGATTAGCGGTATTGTGCTTGTTTTGCTTATCGTATGTAACTTCGTTGATAAGCCGATTGCGAAGGTTGAAGAAGTGAAAGATACTGTTGTGATGAAGCTGAATACGAAAGAGAGTATGGCGCAAATTGATGGGCAGACGATTTATTTTAAGCAAATTGGTGAGGGGAAACCTCCTTTACTTATGTTGCATGGGTTTGGTGGTTCTTCTGATGGATTTAGTGATATTTATCCGGAACTAGCGCGAGATCATACGATTATTGCAGTTGATATTTTAGGATTTGGGCGTTCTTCTAAGCCGGTTGATTTTCAGTATTCGTTTCCTGCGCAAGTGAATTTATATTATAAGTTAATGAAGAAGCTCGGGTATGATCAATTCGCAGTACTTGGTCATTCGATGGGCGGAGAGATGTCTCTCAATTTAGCGTATTTATATCCGGATGCAGTGACGCATCTCATCTTGGCGGATTCTACAGGGATAGAGTCTTTCCAGCAAAAAGAAAGTTATGAAGTACCACCGCTATCGACGGACTTACAAACTGTAACTGAGATTACGAAGTATAATAAAAATGAAGTAAAAAATAGTCGTGATGATAAAGAGCATTATGATCAGCTTACGAAAATGCGAGAGCGCCGCATTGCGATGGAAGCTGATAAAATTAAGGTACCGACTTTAATTATATGGGGACGACATGATAAGAGTGTTTCGTGGAAAAATGGTGAACTGTATCATGGGCTATTTGCAAATAGTACGTTTCATATTATTGAAAAAGGATACCACGCACCGTTTCGTCAGGAACCAATTGAGTTTATGGAATATGTACAAGCATTTTTCGCGAAGCATCCACAATAAAAATTTTAAGCATAAATCCACTTCTTTCCTCATAAAGTGAAACTAATAAGGCTTGTCTAAGGAAAGGAATGAAGTGATTTGGAAACTTTACCATGGTGGGTGTATCTTGTAATTGTCGGGATTGTACTAAGTGGCTACATGGTTTTATATACTTCGAAAAAAGAGCAAGATATGGATAATGAGTTTATCGAAAAAGAAGGCGAAGTATATATGAAGCGTTTAGAAGAAGAGCGTGAGAAACGTAATCAGGATAGTGATAAAGATTCGGTATTGCTTTAATAGAACTTTTGAAAGGTTACCACCTAGTAGGATTTTACATCTAGGTGGTAGCTTTTTTTCTTCTGCGGGAGCAGTATATGTTCATCAAGCTAAGGTTATATTAGTTTAATTTTACATGTATAAGAGAGTCATCATAAACTTTTATTGATGGTATTTATATATTTTTTTACTCATAAGAATGGAACTAGTGGGGATTTTACTGGGGGGGATTAACAATGCATAGGGATGAAACTTCATTACATCCGGATACAGGTGTTACATCTGTAATGTTTGTTGAGCGTTCATTAAATGAAATTCGTTTTTGGTCTAGAATCATGAAGGAGCATTCTTTTTTTCTTCGTTTAGGATTTAGATGCGAGGATACTCAACTAATCGAAGAGGCGAATCAATTTTATCGATTGTTTGAACAAATAGCGCATTCCTATACAAATGAAACAGATCCTGAGCAAATAAAAAGATTTAATGCAGAAGTACAACAAGCCGCAACTAATATTTGGGGATTTAAACGAAAAATTTTAGGATTAATTCTCACATGTAAATTGCCAGGATAAAATAACTTTCCACTTTTAGTTGACCATACAAGTAGGGAAGCTGATTATTTTAGAAAACGTTTAATACCATTAAATGAAGGTAAATTAGATGCTCTTCCTGATGCTATTATTAAAGAAAATGTTTTCTTTTTAAGGATTATGGCAGACCATGCTAAATTTATTGGCCATCTTCTTGATCCATCGGAAAGAAAGCTTGTAGATACAGCACGGAATTTTAGCAATGATTTTGATGAATTGATGTATCAAGCAATTGACTTAGAATCTATGAAACCACAATCCCAAACAGCCCCTCTTTTAGATCAATTTTTAGATCAAAATCGTGTGTCGGTTGCATCTCTTCGGGATTTTAAGAAAACAGCACGTGATTTAATTGAGCAATGTAAAATAAAGAGTATCATTCATCCATTATTAGCAGACCATGTTTTCCGTGAAGCTGATAGATTTCTTGAAATCATTGATATGTTTGATGTTCATCTTACAAATATTCAATCACAACCTAGATATTAGAAGATAAGGAAAGATACTATTTTGCTTTAAGCTGAGAAGTTAACAATTTATTGTTAGCTTCTTTTCTTTGTGATTAAAATTTCTTTTCGTTTAGTAAATTTCCCTGTGAAGACTACATAAATCCCTTTGACCAAATATGTAATTATCTGTAAAATAATATATATGGAAAGATTATGAATATACAGGAAATCTATGGATAGTAGATTCTAATAAATTATTCGGGGGATTTATTAGTTAAGTATATTAACTTGTTTGCACTGAATTTTACATATAAAGGGGTATTAGTAATCATGAAAGCAAAGAAATTAGTAAGTTTAGCGTTACCAGTTATGTTATTGAGTGGTTGTATTACAATTGAAACTGATGGTAAGAAAGCTGAACCAAAGAAAGAAGAAACGCAAAAGGTAGAGAAAGAGAATAAGACTTCTGAAAAAGAGAGTAAGTCAACTGATAGCAAGAAAGAGGATAGCTTATCAGTAGCGAAAGGTGAAGGTACAAATAGTAGCTCATCAAGTAGTCAACCAAGTTCTTCTTCAAATAATTCAACTTCTTCAACTGGTAAGGTAACGGGTTCAGATGTTGAAAGGTACAAGGCAGATATTATAAACAATGCTACTCAAATTGAAGATACAATGAAATTAATTGAAGGAATAGCAGATTCAGACGTAAAATCATACAAACAAAAGAAAAGTGAAGTGCAACTGAGTTTAGGTGGAGCAAAGGCAACTGCAACGAAACTGAAGAATCTACAAGCGCCTCCTGAGTTACAGGGAGAACAGGCGAAGATAAAGCAGTCGATGGAACTATATGCGGATTGTTTTCAACTTCTATTTGATGCATTGGACCAAGAAGACGAAAGTAAAATGCATCAATCATTAAGTAAAGCACAAGAAGGTTCGAAACTGTTTGAAGAGGCAGCGAAGAGTATCGGTAGTAAAACCAACTAAGAATAAATTATTTTAAGGGGTACTTGTGGGTGCAGTTGGTGCAAGTGAAGAGTTAGGAATTAGTTATGGAAACACATTACAAATTTATCAAATGGACGATAATGTTCGTATTCGATATGTAAAACAATAAATAATTGGTGAAAAACTCTGTAATAAATTTTACAGGGTTTTTTTGTTAGTTCTAGTTTATTTTTTTTGTCTTCCTAAGCGCTAGGCATACTAGTATAAGTTGAGAAATGAACAAGAAGATTTGATGGGGAATATTGAATTTCCGATAAAAAATAACAATAGTAGACGCGTTTTTTTCACGGTTTAAACCATAGTAACTGTAACCATCCAAAGCCCAATTCATACACTATGATGGAGGCTTTTTACTTACTAATTGGATGAAAAAGGAGTGTAATCATGAAGAAACGTACTGTTAATGAAGCGGGAGGGAATGTGCCACAACCAATCCGCAGCGACGGAGCAGGTGCAATTGATTCTGGACCTCGTAATGTTATGCGAGATATTCAAAATCCGAATATGCTTGTTCCACCTATAACGGATGCAGGATTAGTTCCTAACTTGAAGTTTTCATTCTCGGACACTTCTATGATTTTGAAACACGGCGGGTGGTCTCGGGAGATTACTGCTCGGGAACTACCAGTTTCGACGACGATTGCGGGGGTAAATATGAGCTTAACGGCCGGTGGAATACGAGAACTTCATTGGCATAAAGAAGCGGAATGGGCGTATATGCTTTTAGGACGGGCACGCATAACGGCTGTTGATCAAAATGGACGGAATTTTATTGCTGATGTTGGACCAGGTGATCTTTGGTATTTTCCGCCTGGTATTCCGCATTCCATTCAAGGATTGGAACATTGTGAATTTCTACTTGTTTTCGATGATGGACATTTTTCTGATTTATCTACTTTAGCTATTTCTGATTGGTTTGCGCATACGCCAAAAGAAGTGTTGTCGGCTAATTTTGGAGTACCTGAGAGTGCTTTTCATTCTATCCCTTCAGGTCAAGTTTATATTTATCAAGGAGAGGTGCCAGGTTCGCTTGAAAGTCAGGAAGTTCAATCACCGAAAGGGGAAGTTCCTTTAACATTTAAACATGAACTGTTAAAACAAAAGCCAATTAAGACTCCTGGTGGTAGCGTTCGAATTGTAGATTCTACAAATTTCTCTATTTCAAAAACGATCGCAGCAGCGCTCGTTGAGGTTGAGCCTGGTGGAATGAGAGAACTTCATTGGCACCCGAATAATGATGAATGGCAATATTATTTGACAGGGGAAGCGAGAATGACTGTGTTTCTTGGAAATGGTACCGCTCGTACATTTGATTATAGAGCTGGCGATGTCGGATATGTACCGTTTGCGACGGGGCATTATATTCAAAATACAGGTACCGAAACATTATGGTTTTTAGAGATGTTCAGAAGCAATCGTTTTGAAGATGTATCGTTAAATCAATGGATGGCACTGACTCCTAAAGAAATAGTGGAGAGTAATATACATGTTGGCCCGCAAGTAATGGATTCTCTGCGTAAGGAGAAGTGGCCTGTTGTGAAATATCCGGGGTTTTCATATAGTCCGAAAAAAGATGAGTAAAAATGAAAATTTGCGTTATTCTTTCTGGAGACTGATAAGAAGGGATGGCGTATTTTTTATGCCTAATCTAGTCTTTATCCCGCTATTTGCTGGGCAGTAAGACCCCACCTCAAAATTCAGCGGAAGCAAAGAAGTTAGGTGGGGGGCGGGCTGTCCGTAAAAGCACGATTGGTGAGGGCTGATTAAAGTTTCACTTTATTAGTATCCGCTCTTTGTATTATTGTTCGGGAAATTATTATCGGAGCATAGTATAGGGAAGATACATATAAAATAGCACTATTATAAGCTGTAACGCATAAGTTGCACAGGCGATGCAACGATAACTAGCTTTACTCTTCATCATTTATTTGAGCATAATGGGCATAGAGAGGTGATAAACACAGTATGATTTTTAGTGAGCGTTTAAAAGAAGAAAGGGAAAAAAGAAATTGGTCGCAAAATGATTTGGCTGAAAAAATTCATGTAAGTAGGCAATCTGTTTCGAAATGGGAGACGGGAAAGAACTATCCGAGCATTGAAATTATTATTCATTTAAGTGATTTGTTCGATATTACGATTGATGAACTGCTAAGGAGTGATGAAGAATTGACGCAGAAAGTAATTGAAGATAGTAAGAAATTGGCATATCCAAAATGGAAGGTGTTTTTTGATAGTTTATTTATGATAGGGGTATTTTTACTTATTGCAAAAATCGTTGTATGGATGCTAAATAAATTTGCTGGAGCAAGTATTGCAATTGTAGCAGATGCGCCATATGTAATGAATCTTTTGCCCCTTGTATTCATGATTATAGGTGGTATAGGTTCCGATAAGTTGAAGAAAATATACAGATAAGAGAAAGATTTGAAAGAAATCCCCCAACACTAGCTGTTCTTTTCACTTAAATTGTGTACTATAAAGGATAGGATGACATAAAGAAGGGGACATATAGAATGGAATTTCATGAACAGAAGATTTTGCCGGCAGTGAGGCAAATTAAAGATTTGGAAAAGCTATTACATAGTTCGTATGAATATATCGTTATTTTAGATATTCATGTCGGTCAATTGAAGAGTGTTATATCACTTGCGAAGCAATATTGTAAAAAGGTGTTTTTACATGTGGATTTAATTCATGGTTTGCAGAGTGATGGGCATGCGACGGAATATTTATGTCAGGAGTTTAGACCGTACGGGTTACTTTCAACAAAGGCGAGCGTTATTATGAAGGCGAAGCAAAAAGGTGTTGTGGCAATACAACGCATCTTTTTAATCGATTCGAGTGCGATGGAGAAGAGCTGCAATCTTTTAGATAAGACGAAACCGGATTATATTGAGGTACTTCCTGGAGCAATGACGGATATTATCGCTGAAGTGAAAGAGCGTACTGGTGTACCGATTTTAGCGGGTGGTTTTATTCGTACTGTAGAAGATGTGGAAAGAGCTTTAAACGCTGGTGCGACAGCAATTACGACGTCAAAACGCGAACTATGGAAACATTACCAAAAAAAGTGACGAAAATGTGAAAAAAATTCTGTTGACACCGCTTTCATAAGAGGTTAACATTATAGACAAGTTAATAAACGTGACGGAGAAAAGAAGAGATCCACATTTCATTGTTTCTATATAAATTTATATAGAAGCGTGCAAAGCTGTGGGTCTTTTTCTTTTGACAAAAACGAATGGCCATTCATTTTACCTCTATCACATTTGGAAGCGTTTAAATTGATTGTGGAGGGATACTATGTCAGCATTTTTAGGAGAGTTAATAGGGACTGCGTTGTTAATCGTACTTGGTGGCGGCGTTTGTGCTGGTGTAAGTTTAAAGAAATCGTTTGCGAAAGATTCAGGTTGGATTGTTATTACAATGGGCTGGGGCTTAGCAGTAGCGGTTGCAGCGTATGCGGTTGGATCAATTAGTGGGGCACATTTGAATCCAGCTTTAACGATAGGACTGGCATTTAAGGGAGCGTTCCCATGGAGTGACGTACCAGGTTATATCGTAGCACAAATGATTGGGGCAATTATCGGGGCAGTTATCGTATATTTACATTACTTACCACACTGGAAAGAAACAGAAGATCCAGGAACAAAGTTAGGTGTATTTGCAACAGGTCCAGCAATTCCGAACACATTTGCAAACCTTTTAAGTGAAATGATTGGAACATTCGTTTTAGTATTTGGTATATTAGCAATTGGTGCAAATAAATTTGCAGATGGATTAAATCCATTTATCGTAGGTTTCTTAATTGTAAGTATTGGTTTATCATTAGGTGGGACAACAGGATACGCAATTAACCCAGCACGTGATTTAGGTCCGCGTATCGCACACTTCTTCCTTCCGATTGCAGGAAAAGGCGGTTCAAACTGGAAGTATGCATGGATTCCAGTAGTAGGTCCAATTTTAGGTGGATCACTTGCAGGTTTATTCCATCAAGTTGTATTTGAAGGAAAACAAAATTCAGCACTTATTTATGTGATTATCGCAACTGTGATTGTACTAGCAATCTCTTATATGACAAGTAAAAAAAGCGGAAGCAATACAAATAGTAGAAAAGTAGCATAAGGGGGAAACCGATATGAAAAAATATATTCTTTCATTAGACCAAGGAACAACAAGCTCACGTGCAATTTTATTCAATAAAAAAGGTGAAATTGTTCATTCAGCTCAAAAAGAGTTTACACAACATTTTCCAAAGCCGGGCTGGGTAGAGCATAATGCACAAGAAATTTGGGGATCTATTTTAGCAGTTATCGCAACTTGCTTAAGCGAAGCAGATGTAAAACCAGAACAAATCGCTGGTATCGGTATTACGAACCAACGTGAAACAACGGTTGTATGGGATAAAACAACTAGTAAACCAATTTACAACGCAATCGTATGGCAATCTCGCCAAACAGCTGAAATTTGTGATGAGTTAAAAGAAAAAGGTTATAGCGAAATGGTTCGCGAAAAAACAGGTCTTTTAATTGATGCATACTTCTCTGGTACGAAAGTAAAGTGGATTCTAGATAACGTTGAAGGTGCAAGAGAGAAAGCAGAAAACGGCGATCTATTATTCGGAACAATTGATTCATGGCTTGTATGGAAACTATCTGGTGGTAAAGCACACGTAACAGATTACTCAAACGCATCACGTACGTTAATGTTTAACATTCACGACTTACAGTGGGATGATGAGCTTCTAGAAATGTTAACAGTACCAAAGAGTATGCTTCCAGAAGTACGTCCATCATCTGAAATATATGGAGAAACAATTGATTACCACTTCTTCGGTCAAAATGTACCGATTGCAGGTGTAGCTGGTGACCAACAAGCAGCATTATTTGGACAAGCTTGTTTCGGTGAAGGTATGGCGAAAAATACTTACGGAACTGGTTGCTTCATGCTAATGAACACAGGTGAAAAAGCAGTAGCTTCTGAGCACGGTCTATTAACAACAATTGCATGGGGAATAGATGGTAAAGTAAACTACGCATTAGAAGGAAGTATTTTCGTAGCAGGTTCTGCAATTCAATGGTTACGCGACGGAATGCGCATGTTTAAAGATGCAAGTGAGAGTGAAGTGTATGCTTCTCGCGTTGAATCAACTGACGGTGTATACGTTGTACCAGCATTCGTTGGACTAGGAACACCTTACTGGGATAGTGAAGTACGCGGCGCTATGTTTGGTGTAACACGCGGTACGACGAAAGAGCATTTCATTCGTGCAACGCTAGAATCTTTAGCTTACCAAACGAAAGATGTATTATGCGCAATGGAAGCAGATTCAGGTATTGAACTGAAAACATTACGCGTTGATGGCGGAGCAGTTAAAAATAACTTCTTAATGAAGTTCCAAAGTGATATTTTAGATGTTCCTGTAGAGCGTCCGGTGATCAACGAAACGACAGCTTTAGGTGCAGCATACTTAGCTGGTCTTGCGGTTGGATATTGGAAAAACCAAGATGAAATTAAATCACAGTGGCATATGGACAAACGCTTTGAACCAACGATGGAAGCGAAAACAAGCGAAGAGCTATATGCTGGATGGAAAAAAGCAATTGAAGCAACAAAAGCTTTCAAATAATCATAAATAGTGTTATAATGGTGACAAGTTAATAATTCGGTAGGAGATTTGGAGAGACCACAACGCGCTATAGAGGCGAAATCTATAGCGGAGTTTGTGGTCTCTTTTTTCGTTATCAAAGGGAGGAATTACCATGAAATTTTCAAGTAAACAACGTAAAGACGTATTAAACGGAGTAAATAAACAAGAGTTAGATGTGATCGTAATTGGTGGAGGTATTACTGGTTCTGGTATTGCATTAGATGGAGCAACACGCGGGTTATCAACAATTGTGTTTGAAATGCAGGACTTTGCAGCAGGTACATCAAGTCGTTCAACGAAGCTTGTACACGGTGGTCTACGTTATTTAAAACAACTTGAAGTGAAAATGGTAGCAGAGGTGGGTAAAGAGCGTGCGATCGTATATGAGAACGGTCCCCATGTAACAACACCAGAGTGGATGTTACTTCCGTTCCATACAGGCGGTACGTTCGGATCATTTAGTACATCAATTGGTCTTCGTGTATACGACTTCTTAGCAGGTGTAAAACGAAGCGAGCGCAGAAAGATGTTTAACCGTGAAGAAACATTAAATAAAGAGCCTCTTGTAAAAAAAGAAGGATTAAAAGGCGGCGGTTACTACGTAGAATATCGTACAGATGATGCGCGTCTTACAATTGAAGTAATGAAAGAAGCAATTGAGCATGGTGCGAAAGCTGTTAACTACGCAAAAGTAGACAGTTTCTTATATAAAGATGGAAAAGTATGCGGTGTACGTGTAATCGATTTACTAGACGGTGAAGTATATGAAGTTTACGGTAAGAAAATTGTAAACGCAGCTGGTCCTTGGGTAGATACACTTCGTGAAAAAGATAACTCGAAAAAAGGAAAAGTACTTCAGTTATCAAAAGGTGTTCACTTAGTAATTGATCAAAAACGTTTCCCACTAGGGCAAGCGATTTACTTCGATACACCAGATAAACGTATGGTGTTCGCGATTCCTCGCGGCGGAAAAACATACGTAGGTACAACGGATACGTTCTATGATAAAGATGCAGCTGTACCACAAATGACAACAGAAGATCGCACATATATCATTAATGCGATTAACTACATGTTCCCAAGTGTGAAAATTACAGAGAAAGACATTGAATCAAGCTGGGCTGGTGTACGTCCGTTAATTTATGAAGAAGGTAAGAATGCATCTGAAATTTCTCGTAAAGATGAAATTTGGACTTCTGAATCTGGTTTAATTACAATCGCAGGTGGTAAATTAACAGGATACCGCAAAATGGCTGAAATGGTAGTAGATTACGTAACGAACTTACTACAAAAAGAAGGTCATAGTGCATATCCGAAGAGTGATACGAAACATATGCCGATCTCTGGTGGACATGTAGATGGTTCACACGGATTCCCGGCATTCGTTGCGAAAAAAGCAGACGAAGGTACGAAATCTGGTTTAACGAAAGTACAAGCAGAAGAGTTCGCGAAATTCTACGGCTCTAACGTTGATGTACTGTTCGACTTAGCGAAAAAACATAAAGAAGAAGCGAAAGAATACAACATGCCGCTTGACGTTCTAATCCCGCTTGTATACGCAATGGATTACGAAATGACAGCAAAACCAGTTGACTTCTTCGTACGCCGCAGAGGCGCTGTATTCTTCAACATCCACTGGGTATACGAGTGGAAAGAAGCAGTAATCAACTATATGGCTGCGAAACTAGGCTGGAGCAAAGAAGAACAAATGAAATATACAGCTGAACTAGAAAAAGCATTAACAGACGCTGTAATTCCTGTAGATCAACAAGAACAGGCAGCTGCGTTAGCATAAAATAGAGAACCACCTGAAGGGAAGCTTTTAGGTGGTTTTTTCTTTTTTTCATGGAATATTCTTCTAACTATATTGCGTAACGACATATGTTGTTATACGATGTATATAAGGTGGTGGTATTGTTGGATAAAGAAATCTTGAAGGGAAGTATAGATATTTTATTGCTTTCTATCATTGCAAAACGTGATACATATGGATACGAAATAGCTCAAAGTTTAAAGGATGCAAGTGAAGATTTGTATAGTATGGGACAGGGAACTTTGTATCCTGCTTTAAAGAGATTAGAGAAAAAGGAGTTTCTTGAATCTTATTGGAATGAATCTGAGAATGGGATGAAAAGGAAATTCTATACTATTACAGATAAAGGGAAAAAAGAATTGCAGAAGAAAGTGAACTCTTGGGAAAGTGTAACAGCATTAATTCAAGCTTGTCAGAAAGGAGTTATTTATGAGTGAATTTGATGAGTATATTAAGTCTATTTTAGCCTATTCAGAACTTAGTGATATTGAACAGGATGAGTTATTTCTAGAAATGTATGATCACTTGAACAGCTTGAAAGAAGAATATATGGAACAAGGTATGAATGAAAAAGAAGCGATTTATAAAGCGATTCAAAGTTTTGGAGAATCAAAAGTTATTGGCGTAGAGATTAATAAATCGGTATACGAAGTTCCTAGGCCATTAAAGGTGTTATCGAAAGTTTTATGTATTCCTTATATAATCATTTGTTTTATTGTCTTTTTAGGAACGTTTATTTCAACTTCTACATTTGACTCTGTTCGCAGTTTGACAGGTGGTGGGACTGTCTATCATCCCATTGAATTTTGGCAGCAATTTTTACATATATCTGATTTAGAAACGTTATTACAACTTTTTGGAATAACACTTTGGCAAGTTAAAGGTTTTATTGCACATCCAGGTCCTTGGGGAAACTCAACTTATTGGTTAAGCGTTTTACAACATATAATATTAGTAGTTCCATTCGGATTTTTCGTTCCAGTGCTGATTAATAAAGTGACTAACTATAAGAAAGCTCGTAAGTGGTATGTTATGACCTTTCTTGTTTGGGAGATATTACATTTACTAACTTTGTCTGATGTTTTTGATGTGTGGCGGATTGCTATAAATATGCTCGGTGCGTCGGTAGGATATCTTTTATTTATAATCATAATGCAAATGGATAATAAATTTAGGGTTATGCGAAAGAAGATATTTGAAAATTAGCTCGCTATTCTGTAGTTTAAATTATACAAACTTAATTTGATGGTAATAGAGTATCGCTGAAAACATAGGTACTATATAGTGAGAGGATTTTTTATATTCGTAATAGGTGTTGTTCCTTGTTTAATCCTACTGTTATGAAGCGGGTACATAATCGGTCTTTATTGTTGCTATAAATGATGAGAGCGGCACAGCTGAACTAGAAAAAGTCTAGATCAACAAGAGCAAGCAGCTGCGTTAGCATAAAATAGAGAACCACCTGAAGGAGAGCCTTTAGGTGGTTTTTCTCTTGACTAAAAATAAATAAAATGTGTTACAATGATGATAGAGTATATAGTATGAATTTTGCATAAAATAAAAAAGACAGAAGCCTGAGAAACTTCTGCCTTGTGTAACCTAACTTGCTATTGTGGTGGTAGTAGGTGCGGTTATAAGACAATTACATTAACGTTTTAGCCGAGAACCGCCCTTACCTTTTCCACGAAGCAGGGTGGTTCTCGCTTTTTTGTATACAGAAATTAGCCACGGACCGACGTATCTTCTACCGATGACAACGCCAGCTCCGGTTAGGATACCATACACTAATTTAATTACAAACATCGCGATCATATTATCACCTCCCCCTTTTTTCAAAATGGAAGAGATGATTGCCACACCTACTAGTTATAGCTTATTAAGTTACATTTTAATTGTATTATGTTTTAAAATAGGGAACAAGACATATGGATGAAAATTCCTGTTTTTAAGCAGAGCATTAGTGTCAGGGGACAAGAAGTAAATAAATATTCATAAAAAAACGGTATGGACATTACCATCCGTATTTTTTTATGTATTTATAAAACTTTTCCATACAGTGCGTCGTCTAATATATGGGAAGGAGGAAATGATGTGGATGAATTAACGATAGAAGCGTTTGAAATAGAAGATAAGGAGGAACTTATCGATGAAATAATGAACAAGTATGGACAAGAAGTCCTGCAGCTTGTGTATTCATATGTGAATAATAAAGAGGTTGCGGAGGATGTAACGCAAGATATATTTGTGAAATGTTATAAATCTCTTCATACATATAAAGGGAAATCGAATGTGAAAACGTGGTTATGGAGAATTGCGATCAATCAATGTAAGGACTATGTAAAAAGTTGGTATAACAAAAAAGTTATCGTTACAGAGGATGACTTTACGTATATGGAGAGTCAAAAAGAAAGTGTCGAACAAACAGTTATTCAAAATGTTGAGGATAGTAGGTTGGCTTCTGCAGTAATGAATTTACCGATAAAATATCGAGAAGTCATTTATCTATTTTATTATGAAGAATTATCAATTAAAGAGATTGCTATGGTAATAGACGTAAAGGAAAATACGATAAAAACGAGACTGAAAAAAGCGAAGGAACTTTTGAAGAAAGGATTGGAGGGATAATCAAATGGAAGATCGATTAAAAGGCTTGCGAAAATCAATGGAGAACACAACGTTTAAACATTTGAGTTTTTCTGATCAACATCGAAAGCGGGTGCGCGAAAAAATCAAGCAATCATCCGAAAAGGAAGAAGATATCCTTTTAGCGGTGTTACAACTTCTTATGAATGAAAAAACAGGTTATGAATTGATGCAGTTGCTAAGAGGGAGAGGGATTCAAAAATTCGAAGGTGATGAAGGGTCTCTATACACTTTATTACATCGTTTAGAACAGAACCGCTTTATCCAATCTAGCTGGGATCACGCAGGAGCTAAATATTATCAATTAAATGATAAAGGAAACAAGATGTTGCGAAAGGTAGAGAAAAATGCTATGAAGGCGCGATTTATATTAAAAGGATTAGTACAGGAGTGAGAAAAAATTGAATAAAAAAGGGGAGCATTTTTTAAAAGAAGTTACGAACCATATTAAATCAAAAGAAGCGAAGGACTTGGTGGCAACAGAACTAGACTTTCACTTGAAACAGGCCAAGAATATGTGGGTAGAAAAAGGGTTAAGTGAGGAAGTTGCGGAAGATAAGGCCGTTGAACAAATGGGAAGTCCAATCAAGCTTGGCCAGGAACTTAATAAACTACATAAGCCAAAGGTTGATTGGTTCTTAATTGGTTTATTAGTGGCTGCGATGGGGCTAGGATTTTTGCCAGTTTTAGCTTTTGGATATACGAATGATGTAATAATGAATAAGGTGATATTTGTTATTCTCGGTGTTGTAACAGCTTTTGGGATGATGCTGATTGATTATCGGAAATTAGAGAGAAGGGGAGGGTTGTTTTACACAATCGGAGTACTTATTCTGTTAATGCTATACTGTTTTCCGAACGCTTCGTTGACTGGAGAACCGTTAATAAAAATCGGTCCCATTGAAATTGATTGTTTAATAGCAGTACCGTTCTTTTTTCTAGCGTGGGCTTCTTTTTTCAATAATAGTAGGTTAAAGGTTATGCATCTTGTGGTTTTATATTTATTTTCTTTGTATTTATTTTTGATTGTATCAACCCTTTCGTCAATTTTTGTTTATATGACAATGGTATTCGTTATGCTTTGGTGGAGTAAGTTAGGAAAGAAAACGGCGTTGATTATTACGGTTGTACCCATTTGTTTATTTATTATCAGGGCATCGGTATCCTGGTCTTCAGGATACCACTTAGATAGAATTTTAGGGTATTTAAATCCGGAGAGTGATGCAGGTGGTGCAGGATTTATGTATATACGTTTAAAAGAGGTAATGTCATCGGCTGGTTGGTTTGGTACATCTGGAGATACAAAATTCATCCCTGCTGCGGATACTGATTTTGTATTTGCAAGTTTGACTTACTATTATGGGTATGTGCTTGCGCTAATTCTGGTTTCTGTTCTTTCTCTTTTTGTAGCAAGATTAGTAATCATATCTTATAAAATAAATGACCGATATGGTAAATTGCTTCTCATTGGAGGAATGACTCTTTTTGTAGTCCAGTTTATTTATAACGTGGGCATGATTTTAGGCTTATTGCCGATTGCTGCTATATCATTACCTTTTATTAGTTATGGATTAACACCGACTGTATTCCATGCGCTTTTAATGGGGATTGTGTTAAGTGTATATCGACGTAAAGATATGCCATTTAGAATGAAAAGAACACCTTGATGATTATCAAGGTGTTTTTGTTATAAGCTCAAAACTATCCGAATCAGCCCCAAGCACAAAAGGACTAACTTCGCCAACACTATAAAGTTGCAACTCATGCATTGCGCGCGTACAAGCGGTGTAGAACAATCTACGTACGCTCTCATCACTGTATACATCTTCAGAAGCATCATAAATAATAACAGCGTCAAATTCAATACCCTTCGCTAAATAAGCAGGGATCACGACAATACCTTGCTCATACTCGGCTGAGTTACTCTTCACGAGTTTAATATTCTCGATATGACGGAGTGCTTCGTATGCAGCGGCGCTTTCAGTTGCGGATTTACATATAATTGCGATCGTGTTGTGATTTTGTTTTTGTAGTTCAGCAACTTTAGCAGTAATATGCTCATGAAGTTCGCTGTAATCAGCTACTTTCGTCACTATAGGTTTCTCGCCGTCACGTTCAAAGGCGTGAATGTCTTTTCCTTCTGGTACGAGATTTCGTGTAAATTCAATAATCGGTTTTGTTGAGCGATAGCTACGAGTTAAGTTAATACCGTTCGTTTCATCTGGTCCGTATAAGTTAGTAAGTGTATTGAAATTAACTGTTTCACTTGCATGGGCAAATATTGCTTGGTTAAAGTCCCCGAGTACCGTCATTTTTGCGGCAGGGAAGAGACGTTTTAAAAACTCGAACTGGAACGGAGAGTAATCTTGTGCTTCATCTACGAGTACATGTTTAATCGATCTATTCGTTTGGAAGCCTTCAATTAATTCTTTTAAAAGTAAAAATGGAGTCGCATCCTCGTAATATAGATTTCCTTCATCGAGCATGTTCACTGTTAATGAGCAAATGTCATCCCATTCTTTCGGTTTTTCTCCAGTAACCCATGATGCATCTATGAAAAGTTGTTTATATATGCCTGTAAAATTGATAAAGCGCAATGTTTGAACGCCTTTACGAAGAGGCTTCAATTTTTTACGGACAATCATACGTCCGAGTACTTTCGTTTCTTTCTCATAATCATTAAAGGAGTTGTCGTCAAACTCGCCTTTTTTCTGCAAGTATTTATAAGCCTTTTGATATTCATCTTTACTAAGTAATTCAATTTCTTCTTCTACCCAAGGCTTTTTCAGTTCTGCTTTTTCAAGTGCATCTATTTGCTTATTTAGCCAATCCGTTAACTTCTCAATTCGACTATGGAAGCGGAGGGAGGAGTCGGTATTGTAAAATTGCTCTGTAATTTCTTTAGCAGAGGCAATCAGTTTTCCTCTAAATTTCATTCCTCTAAATAGCATGCCTGAAGTTTCAAGAGATTGTCTGTACGTTCTAATCATTTCGAAAAATTGAGTGGATGCTTTAAATCGGATGCTCGTATTTCTAATTTTGTAATTTGCGCTATTTGTTTCAGTTAGCATATATTCTAATTGTTCGTAAGGATCTTCCACATCAAATGACTTACTTAGTCTATGGTTTAAATATTCTTGGAATGTTACTTGCTGCATATTTTCTTCACCGAGTTCAGGTAGTACGTTAGATACGTAGCTATTGAACATAGAGTTAGGGGAGAAGAGAATAATTTGATCCGCTTTTAGCCATTCGCGATATTTATATAGTAAGTAGGCGATTCGCTGCAGGGCAGCTGATGTTTTACCACTACCAGCAGCTCCTTGAACGATAAGGAGTCGGCCTTCATCGTGACGGATAATTTCATTTTGTTCACGCTGAATCGTAGCGACGATGCTCTGCATATGTTTGTTTGTACCTTTTCCGAGCGCTTGTTGCAGAATTTCATCACCGATTGTGAGGCTCGTATCGAACATGGAATCAATCTCGCCATTTTGAATAATGTATTGTAATTTTTTCTCCACATTACCGCGAATTACGCCTCCTGGTGTGTTGTACTCAGCCGGTCCTGGTGGATAGTCGTAATAAACACTTGAAATTGGGGCGCGCCAGTCATAAATAAGAAAGTTTTCTCCGCTTGCATCAGTAAGGGTAGAAACACCGATATAGATTTGTTCTGCGGCAGGTTCGCCTTCTTCAGTAAAATCGATGCGTCCGAAGTAAGGTGCTTTTTGCATACGTCGCAGCGCGGCAAGTCGATTAAAGGTGTGCTTATGGGTAATTTGTGTGACAGCTAGTGACTGAGCTTGTTGTCTTAAGTTGATAACTGTTTCAAGATAATCATCAAAAGTATCCGTGTTCACTTTCACATCATCCCAAAAGTGTTTACGAATATTGATTACTTCTGCCCGGCGTCTGCCGGTTTCGTTTTCCAGCTTATCAATTTGCTGCGTAATCGTTTCGATTACGGTATCCAATCGTTTTTGCTCTAGATCAAGTTTTTTGTTCATACGTAAGCACTCCTTTAAAAGTGAAAAATAGAGATTGACTGAAGAAAGATTTTGTTGTACAATTAAGATACGGATAAATACGTTCTGTGTATTTTAGAAAACGTGTTTCTGTACTAATTTAACATAGTTTCTTAATTTAATCAATAATGATGAGATAAACCCTTGGTTCCACGCGTTGTGAATCAAGGGTTTTTTGTTTTTCTGTAAGAAAGAATTGTGATTTTACCGAGGATGATCTAAGTAAAGCGTAGAAAAAATCAGGAATAGGGGATACTGATGGAAAAATATTTTGAGGAAGCACATCGTTTTTGTTCTCGTAATAGAAAGCGCTTAGAAAAGGATGTTATATGTGGTTGTTTTTATTGTTTGGAAATTTTTAATCCAGAAAAAATTACAGAGTGGTGGGATGATGATAACACAGCAGTTTGTCCGCATTGTGGGATTGACTCTATTATAGGGGGAAGTTCAGGAGTTAGAATCACAGAAATGTTTTTAAGTGAAATGCATAAAAGATGGTTTTAGTTAAACGAATGACAAAATAAACTTTCGGTAACGAAGATAGTGTAAAACTAACTAAGATTTTACACTATCCATAAAATAAAAAAACGTTATCCTTTCTATAGCATCGAAGAGCCAATCATGTAATTTCGTTTACCCAATCTGTACACAATTTACCCTGAGAAGAGGGGACATAAAAAAAGCTCGGGCTAAGCCCGAGCTTTTCATTATTTCTTTTCTTCTTTTTTATCGTCAGCTTTTTGCTCTTTGAAAAGATCTTTTAAATCTTTATCGTCAACTTTTACGTCAGCTTTTTTGATTTCTTTCATCATTAAGTCATTCATAAATTGAGCATCTTGCGTTTTTTCTTGAGCTAGTGATTTTTTAATATCAGCTTTTGATTTATCGAAAGTTGCATCTGCGTGATTATCAGTTACTTTGATAATATGGTAACCGAATTGTGTTTTTACAGGTTCGCTTACTTCATCTTTTTTCAACTTTTGAGCTGCTTCTTCAAATTCTTTTACCATTTTCCCTGGTCCGAAGAATCCTAAGTCGCCACCTTTTTCTTTTGAACCTGTATCTTCAGAGTATTGTTTTGCTAATTCTTCGAAAGATTTACCTTGAGCAAGTTCATCTTTCACTTTTTTAGCAGTTTCTTCATCTTTTACAAGGATATGACTTGCTTTAATTTCTTTTTTATAATCCTCGAATTTTGCTTTTACATCTTTATCAGTAATCGATTGTTCAACCGCTTTTTCTTGAGCTAATTGAGCACGCACACTATTTTTGATAGTTTCTTCTTTAATACCTTGTTGTTTCATTAGTGTATCGAATTGATCACCGTATTGTTTTTTCATTTCATCGAACTTTTTGTCTACATCTTTGTCTTCAACTTTGTAGTTTTTAATAAGTACTTTTTCCATAACCATGTTGTTTAGTACTTGTTTACCAGCTTGTGTCTTCATTTGATCGTAGAATTCTTCTTTTGTAATGTCACCAGCTTTAGATGTAACGATTTTGTCTGATGATGATGTTCCACATGCTGATAATGCGATTACACTTGTTGCGGCTAAGGCAAGCATAGCTTTCTTCATTCGATAAACACTCCTACTATTATGTATTTTTAATTTATCCTACACCGATGAATTTTAAATTCATAAGAGCCCGATTAAGTCTCACTGATACTTTTGCTTTTTTGTATTGGTAAAGCGCGCTTAACAGGGCTTACCGTGGCTGAGGATAAAGTTTTGATGAATGTTTTGTTCTATAGTATAAGCAATATGTACAAAATTTAATATATCATATTTCGACGCGTTTTCATATTGATAAAGAAAAATTAACCAGTACGTGTCAGATTTTGAAAGTGTGCCATATTGGGCGTATGCCGCATATACAGAATAGAGGAGGGGATGGGGATGAATTCTCAACTTATTTTATTACTTGTACTGTTTATTTTATTGGTTATAGTAGGTATAATTTGCTTATAGAGGAAAAAAATGAGGAAGGGGCTTTCCTTCCTCACTTTCCATGAAATATAATTTCTATATAACTAGAAATTAATAAAATTGTTATACATACATTAATAACCCGAAAGACACTGGGCTGGCGGCTCGCAGCTATTTGTTTTCGTTCACACAGTGTATGTGTCATGAAATTCGTGTAAAATATAACAAGAAGTGCGAATGCGACAAAAACAACTGTTATAAGTGTCATGAGGCGAGACCTCCTTTTGGCTAAAATACATATACATATATTGTATCACACGATATTTTGTTCGTGTTACAAAATTCAGAAATAGAAGACTTTGTGTTAGAAAGTGAGGGAGAAAATGGACGTTGTTAGAAGATTAGAACAAGCTGAATACTACGTAGACCTACTATTTAAAATGATTGATGAAGAGAAGTGTCCATTTTATTCTTTGATCATAAAGAAAAAAGCTCGTAAAAAAGATATTGAACGTATACTAAATCTTTGCGAAAAACTGAACGAGCAATATGTAGTGGAGAAAGCAGAAGGGCTTCTTTTGTTCGATGCGCTGTTAAATCAATTTGAAAAAGCGCTTCCACATCAGCTCGAAGTACACGAAACTGCGGAAGCGCTAGCAAAACAAGGTTTATTTAAGCCGCTTATGAATGAATTCTTAAGCATGATTGCGAAAAAATAAATAGATTATTTCTTAACTAACTTTTGATCGGATTCTGTAAAGTTCTCTTCAATATCTTCTAATGATTTCTCAAAAATATCGATAAAGTCTTGTCCGTAAATATTACGCAGGATTGCAATCAGTTCGATATTTTCTGGGAACTTCCCATAAAAATTACGAAGTGCAAGAGCCCCATTAAACACTGAATTATTTTCAGGATCATACTCTTCCATTAAGCGAAGTAGTAATTCTTCCCCTTTGTCTGTAATTTCAATGTACGTATTTCGTTTATCATCTTCCTTTTTTGAGAATACAAGATAGCCGCGTTCTTCCAGCTTTTTCGAGAAGTTAAACGCTGTTGATACGTGCATAACTCCAAACTTAGCAATCTCAGAAATAGAAGCCCCTTTTAAATGATAAGCGATTGTTAAAATATGATGTTCATTAATATTTAAATCGTAAGGTTTAATCCACTGCTGCCAATCTTTCTCTACACATTTCCATAACGCTTTCGATAATTGAGCAATGCGTTGGCTGAAAATCATCGCTTCTTTTACCGAGTAATCTTTTTCTCCACTTTTCATTTACTCACCCACTTTAACATTCTTTTTCATTACTATCTATTATGCCAGTAAAATAAAAATTAATAAAGTCTTTTTGTAAGAATTGTGAAAATTTTTTAACAAAATGACATTCTATACAAATCATGCATAACTATGGAAGCGTTTTATGAGTCGTAAATACATGCGTTGTCCTTACATGTTAATTGATAACATATATTGTAAATGCATAAAAACACGGCATATCTATACGATATGCCGTGTCAAGGTCAATTTATATAAAAAATATTTGTTATATGCAAAAAACTAAGCAGGAATTTGTTTACGCTTTTTCTGGAACAGCTTCTTGCAGTTTCTCAATTGACTTTTGGATGTCCAAAATTTCTTTCTCAATATGGCGCTTGTTTTGAGAAATATCTTGTTTCCAGTTAGAAAGCGTGTCTTGCATGTCATCTTTTAGTTCTTGAAACACTTCTTTACCTTCTGAAGCAGTTTCAACAATTTGACGCTTTAATAATTTCGTATCAGCTGTAATATCAGCTAAAGTCTTTTTAATATCATTTCCTTTTTCTTTTAACTTGCCGCGCATGTCTTTACCAGAAGAAGGAGTTGAGAAAAGAACGGCTAGTCCAGCAACTGCTCCCCCGCAAATAACACCTGTAATAAAGGATTTAGCTTTTGACATAAAAGGAGACCTCCTTATTTTTTGTTCGTATTCATGATGTAAAACAATATGCATATCTTTCTTATATGTGCTATGCACAAACAATCATCCCTGAGCATTTTAAGTGAAGAAACAAGCCATGCGGAATTTGATGACTTCAGGGAAGTGGCTTGTTATGTATTACGCCTTCTTATAGTGTCATTATTTCACACTATTTGCAATTGTACTTGCGATGTTTTGTAAACTTTCCATAGTGTATTCATTTTGGTGTGATTTCCAAACAGCACCGAAACCATCTTTTTCACCGTAGCGTGGAATTAAATGAAGGTGGAAGTGGAACACAGTTTGTCCAGCTTTTTCACCGTTATTGTTAAGTAGGTTAAAGCCAACTGGATTAAACTCTGCTTTAATCGCATTTGAGATTTTTGGAACGACAGAAAAAATGTGTGATGCGATTTCTGGCGTTAACGCAAAAATGTCTTGTTTGTGAACTTTCGGAATAACAAGAGTATGTCCTTTTGTTACTTGACTAATATCTAAAAATGCAAGCACATGTTCATCTTCGTATACTTTTGAGCAAGGGATTTGCCCGTCAATGATTTTACAAAAAATACAATTGTCTGCTGTATGATTCATTGATCTCATCCTTTCAAATATCCTTAGCCGTATTTTACCATAATTACATAAGAGAACAAACACGAAAAACAGGAAGCTGACTCAGCTTCCTGTTTTCTGAAGAGGGATTGAAAAAGCATTATCGTAATTTACGTTTCGCAGACACCTCATTTATTTAAGAAATGCACGGTAAATCGGCTAAAGTTTCTGCCGTAGACACCCCATTTTCAAGTGAAATGAATTGCAATCTTTTTTTAAAATGAAATTGTTTATTTTTTAAAACAGTATATGCTCTTTCGGAGACACCCCGTTTCGAAAATGAAACAAATAATCTGGTTATGTGTAAATTTCATTGTCCAACATGGACACCCCATTTCATGATGACTTCACTATGTTGTTGTACTCATCAATTGGTGGTTGCTTTTTCAATGTGTTCCTTCTTCAATAATTATGATGTCCGCTTTCGGGAAAATATATGCTAATAAATTTAAATTTTTTTTTTGAGTACATGGATACTATGTAGTACAGCATAATTTTTGGTAAGATGAATATAGAATGAATACTAATGAAGAAAGTGGTGTCGTATGAGCGAGTTATTGCGTGTAGAAAATGTTACAGGAGGATATACGAAACGACCTGTATTAAAAGACGTTTCGTTCTCTGTTAATAAAGGCGAACTTGTCGGCTTAATCGGTTTAAATGGAGCTGGTAAAAGTACGACGATTAAACATATTATCGGTTTAATGGAACCGAAAAAAGGAACTGTCACAATTAATGGGAAAACAATTCGTGATGATATGACAGCGTACCGTTCTAGCTTTTCATTCATTCCAGAAACGCCGGTATTATATGATGAATTAACGTTAGAAGAGCATTTGAAATTAACAGCGATGGCGTACGGCGTCGATGAAAAACAATATGAAGAACGTGTAGGACAACTATTACATGAATTTCGCATGAAAAATCGTTTAAAATGGTTTCCATCTCATTTCTCAAAAGGGATGAAACAAAAAGTAATGATTATGAGCGCGTTTTTAGTTGAGCCATCTCTTTACATAGTAGACGAACCTTTCGTTGGATTAGATCCGTTAGCAATTCAATCTCTTCTTCAAATGATGGATCAAATGAAAAAGAGTGGAGCCGGTATTTTAATGAGCACACATATTTTAGCGACGGCAGAGCGTTATTGTGATTCGTTCATTATTCTGCATCAAGGTGAAGTAAGAGCGAAGGGAACATTAGCTGAACTGCAATCACAGTTTAATATGCCAGGTGCAACGTTAGATGATATTTACATCGCGCTAACAAAGGAAGAAGATTATGAATAGCACAGCGTTATGGAAAGAACGATTTCGTCACTTTCTAAAAGAAGTTCGTACATATAGTAAATACGTATTTAATGATCATTTGAAATTTATTTTCGTGTTCATCATCGGTGCGGGAGCGTATTATTACCAGCAATGGTTACAAACGTTAACATCTTCCTTTCCAACTGCGCTCGTAATGGCAGTATTAATTGGACTCGTGTTAACAGCTGGATCCATTCAAACGTTATTAAAAGAAGCGGATCTCGTTTACTTACTGCCAGTTGAAGAAAAGTTAAAACCTTACTTCACCAAGGCATTTCTTTTTACATTTATGATTCAGTTATACATGATCGCAATCGTAGCAGCTGCGCTTGCTCCGTTATACTTCCAACAAATGAAGCAAACAGGTGCTGGATACATTTGGATCGTCCTCGCATTTGTCATTGTAAAAGCGTGGAATTTATTTGTAGCGTGGGAAAAGTCATTTTTAACAGATCAAAATATACAAAGGGCTGATTGGTTTATTCGTTTTATCCTAAACGGTTTATTTGTATATTTCCTTGTAGAACGTACTTCAGTTCTTTTCATTGGCGGAATCGTTCTGCTCATGGTGTTATATCTTGCTATCATGCATCAAATGGTAAAAGGAAAGCCGCTAAACTGGGAGTATTTAATTTCTGAAGAAGGTAAGAAAATGATGCTGCTGTACCGAATTGCGAATATGTTCGTTGATGTACCAGCATTAAAAGAAAGAGTATCTCGCCGAAAATGGCTGGATTTCATTCTGTCGATAATCGGCGAAAAGCGTACATATTTATACTTATATACGAGAACGTTTTTAAGATCAGGTAACTATTTTGGATTATATGTGCGTTTGCTCGCTCTTGGAGGAGTTATTCTTTACTTCATTCCATTTTTATATGGGCGATTTATCGTAAGTTTTATCTTCCTATACTTAATCGGCTATCAGCTATTAACTTTATGGAAGCATCACCGCATGAAGATTTGGCTTGATTTGTATCCGGTCAGGGGAGAAGAGAAGAAGAAAGATTTTCTTGTCTTATTAAATGCAATCCTTATTATCGGCAGCATTGTATTTACAGTTATATTCGCCTTTGCGACGAAAGATTTCATGATGACGGGAATTTTATTAGTCGTAAGCATAGTATTTAGTATCGGTTTCGTTTATCAATACGGGGCGAAACGTATTGAGCGTTTAAATTGAAGGGAATGAACCTATGATTACATATGAAGAAAAGGTTATAAAAGAGCTGGAGCAGTGGAAAGCTACATTCATGAAAGATTCTTCTATGATGACACGGTTCTCTAAGAAAGTGCAGATGAAAGTACAACAGCTCATTCCGGCGAAAGTACAAAAAGTGCTAACAGAGACGATCCGGATGATGGTACAAACAATTAGCGCCGGGTCAAACTTTATAAAGCCGAAGCTAAAAGAGACGACATGGTCACTGCAAAGACGTGACGATGAAGTTCGTAAAAAAATGGATGAGTACAAAAAAATAGCAGCGGCAGAAGGAGCAGGGACTGGAGCTGGTGGTATTCTCCTCGGTCTTGCTGACTTTCCGCTTTTACTCGGCATTAAAATTAAATTTTTATTCGATGCAGCAACATTGTACGGATTTGATACGAGCGACAAAGAAGAGCGCCTTTTTATCCTTCACGTTTTCCAGCTTGCCTTTTCAAGTGACGACCACCGAAAAGAAATATGGAAAGCAATCGAAACATGGGATACAGAAGAAGAAAATCATATGGACTGGGAAAAGTTCCAAACAGAGTACCGAGACTATATCGATTTAGCAAAAATGCTTCAGCTCGTACCCATAATCGGTGCCCCGGTCGGCGCGTATGCGAACTATCAATTGCTGCAAAGGCTTGGAGAAGTGACGATGAATTGTTATCGTATGCGATTGCTAAATAGAAAGTAAAAAAGCATCCTAAATGTGTGATTTAGGATGCTTTTTTTAGAAGTTAATTCCGCTATAGCCAACTCCGACTACAATCAATATGATAAAGAGTACAATAATGGATGGAACTCCGCTTTTATTATCGTGACCATCCTCATCGCCGCCTTTATCCCGCTGTTTATGGAGGGTGATTAAAGTTTCACTTTATCAAGAACTTCCTGTGTAAACTCTTATTAACTTGCAAATTATTCAGTTTCATTTTATAATTTACTTACCGACCGGTAAGTAAAAATAAGTGAGGTACAGTATGACAAAGAATTTACAAACATCACAAAACATTGTAGAGGCATCATTTAAACTCATGGCAGAGCACGGCATTGAGAAGATGAGCCTTTCCATGATTGCGAAAGAGGTAGGTATTTCAAAACCGGCTATTTATTATCATTTTTCTTCTAAAGAAGCGTTAGTTGATTTTTTATTTGAAGAGATTTTTTCTGATTATCATTTTGCAAATTACTTCGATAAAGAGCAGTATACGAAAGAAAACTTTGCAGAAAAGCTAATCGCAGATGGTTTACATATGCTTTCTGAGTATGAAGGGCAAGAAGGAATACTACGCGTTATCAATGAATTTATCGTAACTGCATCGCGAAATGAAAAGTATCAGAAACGATTATTTGAAATACAAGAGGATTTCTTACATGGTTTCCACGATTTATTGAAGAAAGGCGCGAGACTGGGCGTTGTGTCACAACATGCAACGGAAGAAAATGCTCATACGCTAGCGCTCGTGATCGATAATATGAGCAATTATATGCTCATGGGATTTCAGTTAAAATATAAAGAAATTTGGATTCGAAATGTGAAAAGCGTCATGAAGGAGGAGTAAAAATGAAAATGCAAAAAAACTGGTGGCTCGGTTTTCTTGGATTCATTGGAGTTTATAAAATTCCAGGTATGATAGAGGCTTTTCAAGCAGATGGAAGTTGGATGAAGTTAATCGGTTTCATTTGGCTACTTTGGTTTGGATATTTTATTCCAGAGAGGAAAGAAGATTGAATTTTAATTTTCTGTAAAGTTATGTAAAATATAGATTGAGAGTATTCGTATATTAGATTACTAGATTTGGAGTGGTTACATGGATCCATTGAAAAATGAAATTAACCCTGACATGGTCAAGGTGTGGAAAGTTCGTGCTGTAATTGAAGAAGGGATCGGTATACTCGTCATTTTAGCTTACCTTTTTCTCATGATAAAGTTTGATTGGTGGGCGTGGATTTTGTATGTGATGATTGGGCTAACAGTTGTGTTCGCGCCATTTTCGTACTTCTTATTCCCGAAACTACGTCAACGTTATTACAGCTACCAACTAAATGAAGAAGAGCTTGAAATTCAGCACGGTCTTTTCGTCGTAAAGCGTGTATTAGTACCGATGATTCGTGTGCAGCACGTTACGATTGAACAAGGACCAATTATGAGAAAATACGGATTAGCAGAATTACACATTTCAACAGCAGCAACTTCTCATAGCATCCCAGGTTTAACGATGTATGAAGCTGAAATGTTGAAAACGAAAATCGCAGAATTAGCGAAAGTGAGTGATGAGGATGTATAAGAGGCAGCATCCAATCACGATGTTATTAGAATTAAAAATAACAGATTTTATACCACTCATTATTTTTATGTTTAGCTTAAACGGAAAATTCCCGTTTTGGTATTTAATTCCCGCAGGATTCGGTTTACTCACCGTCTTTTCAGCGTTTGAAAAATGGTATTACACAACATATTGGGTTGAAAATAACGTATTACATGTGAAAAAAGGTCTCTTCGTGAAAAAGGAGAGCTACTTAAATAAAGAACGTGTTCAAACGATTAATACAAGTTCTAACGTACTATATCAAATACTCGGTTTGAAAAAAATTCAGATTGAAACAGCTGGCGGAGGCGATGAAGCAGAAGTTAGCTTAGCTGGAATTACGGTAGAAGAAGCGACGGAGCTTATTACTTTGCTAAATGAGCCAACTCCAGAAGCGAAAGCAGAAAAAACGTTAGACGAAGCAGCAGAAAATACAGTAGAAAAAGCAATCGTTACAGAGGAAAAGCAAACGACAGAGTACAAGTTAACGTGGAAAGAGATTTTAATAGCGTCTGTTACATCTGGTCAATTTGGAGTATTATTCTCTTTAATCTTTTTCGTTTATCACCAAGTAGATGAGTATATTCCGAAATGGATAAAAAATAGTGTGACGTCATATGTAATGGACCACGATATATATGGCTGGATTTATATGGTAGCTGTTTTACTTGTTGTTTCTTGGATGATATCTACAATTGGCTACGCGTTAAAACACGGTAACTTCACAGTAAATCGAAAAAATGATGAAGTCCGTATTTGCCAAGGGCTACTGGAAAGAAAAGAACTCGTACTAAAGCTACACCGTATTCAAGGGATTACGATAAAAGAAGGCATTTTACGCCAACCGTTCGGTTATTGTGCTGTGCAAGTAGAAGTCATTCAAAGTGAGGGAAAAGAAGAAAAAGTTACACTGCATCCTATCATTCGAAAAGATCGAGTGCAACAGTTACTCGCGCATTTACAATTACCATACGAACTGAATGCAAATATTACTTCGTTACCAAAAGCAGCATTACGCCGCTATCTTATTGATAGTTTCATCTTTTTCGCTATGTTCGCAATCCCGCTTACTGGAATAAGCATATATTTTGAAAAGTATTACATCATGTGGGCATTACTACCGCTTGCAATCTTTATCTTTACACTTGGCTACGCAACATTTAAAACAAATGGTTACAGTGTTAACGGAGAACAAATTACACTTGTCTATCGTAGCGTCGGAAAATATACAGGACTTATTAGAAGAAGACACGTCCAATCAATGGAGAAAACGCAATCCTATTTCCAGCGCCGGGCAGGTTTATGTACGTATAAGTTTTCTAGTGCATCATCTAGTTATAAAATAGAGCATACGAGAGTAGAAGATGCGGAGAGAATGCAGGCTTGGTATAAGAAGAAAATAAATGAGAAATAACCAGAGAAAGCTTGCCTATTATGAAGGGCAAGCTTTTTTGTTATAGGGAAAAGAGTGGTTTAATCCATTTATTAGTACAACTACAGCACACATGTATCAATACGCATGAAAAAAGGTAATATGCTTCTGTTTTAGGGAAATATGTGGGATTTTTGATATAAATGGTATAATAAAATGGAAATAATATTAGGAGGTTATATATGATAAGTCAGTTGAAAAGAGAAGCACTTGATGCATTAAAAGGAAGATGGGGATTAGCGGTAGGGGCAACCTTATTAATTGGAATCCTTATTGGAGCTGTTGAAATGCTAACAACAGGTATTTTCTCGATATTTTGGGGTTGGGAAGAAGCAAGTGATTCACTTACAGTAAGTATTATTGTAATGCTTGTTATAGGTCCATTAACAATAGGTGCCTATTATCTTGTTTTAAATGCAATTCGTGGGACTGATGCTCGCATTGGTCATATATTTAGATGGTTTAGCGATGGAAGTAAGTTGATGAAGTCGTTTTTAACATATTTATTAATGTATGTATACTTGACTCTATGGACATTACTTCTTATTATTCCAGGTATTATTAAATCATTTTCTTATTCTATGACATATTTTATTTTGAATGATCATCCAGAATATACAGCGAATCAAGCGATTACTGAAAGTCGTCGTATGATGAACGGGCATAAAATGGATTACTTTTTACTATGCTTAAGTTTCTTAGGTTGGTTCATTTTAAGTATTCTTACTGTAGGAATCGGTTTCTTATGGTTAGCACCTTATTTCTACGCGACATCAGCCGCATTTTATGAAGAGATTTCAAAAGAATATTATAAAAAAGAAGGCACTACCTTCTAATAAAACATATAAACCATCTGTTCCCTATATTCTTTAGGGGGAGGTGGTTTTCTTTTTTGAGGACTCTGTCTAAAAAATAGGTAAAATTATTTTTAGGAAAAATAAAAGGAGTAACATAAATGAAATATACTTATCCATGTTGCGGGATAAAGTAAATTTCACTAATGGATATATTAGGAATAAATACAAAAGTATAGATGTATAGTCAACTTTGTGTATTTAATGTTATCATATTGAATGATATGGAAATTTTAAATAGAATAAGTAACTAAAAATTCAAAGGTAATGAAGCTTTTGTTGTATAAAGAAAATACTTAGTAGTAATCAACAATATTAAAAATAAGATTCGTATTTATATAAATTTAGTAGAAATGGGGTTTTAAAAAGGAATGAGTATAAGCATAACGCGGCAAAAGATTTTGGCGGCCGCTTCTCAAATTGTGCAATGTAAAGGGGTTGCTAAATTAACCTTAGAAGCAGTGGCAAAAGAGGCGGGTGTAAGTAAAGGTGGATTATTGTATCACTTTTCAAATAAAGAAGCTTTAATAGAAGGTATGATAGTCAGAGGGGTAGAGGATTATGAGGGGGCCATTTACAATAAAGTAGCGGAAGACTCAGAGAAGAAAGGGAGATGGGTTCGCTCTTTTGTAGAGGAAAGATTAAGTAATGAGAGAAGAACAGAAGAGTTGTCTAGTAGTATGATGGCAGCATTCATGTTAAAACCTGAATTACTTGAGCCATTACAACAATCATTTCAGCAACTGCAAAAGAATATAGAAAACGATGAGATAGATTCAGTTTGTGCAACAATTATTAGATTAGCAGCAGATGGATTATGGTATTCGGAATATTTAGGGGTTGGCAGACTAAGCCCCGAGTTAAGAGAAAAAGTGATTCAAGCTCTTATTGGTAATTCATATAAATAGAATATACGAACTATATAATGTGAAAACAATTCACCATTACTTATTTAATGTAGTGGTGAATTGTTTTTTTTATTAGAAAAATAGAACAATTTTATAGAGTATTGAATTATAACCGTCCAGACGGTATAGTAATATTTGGTTTAAGAGGAAAATGAAACAAAAAAAGAATAAAAGATATTTTTAGCACACTATTCGAAAGGATAGGCCGCAAAGCTTAGAGTCTACGGTAATACATATTGGTTACTAAGATCGTCTGGTTGCACATTTTTGATGCAACCGGACGGTCTTTTTTTGTTATATAAATATAAAAAAATAGGAGGGAACTATGCAAATGAAAAGTACTAAAAGGCATATTTCAATGGTTTCATTAGTTTTTCTAGTATTATTTTCAGTGCTGAATGTGTGGGCTCCAGTTATTCAAGCTGCTGTGATGAAAAGTCCAGTGGACGAAATTAATATTTCCCGTACTGACGGCACGACATCTGAACCGTATCAAGCCTCAGATGGTATGAAAGTAGAAGTGAAGTGGTCAGCTAAAGAAAAAATAAAAAGTGGAGATCAATTCACAATTGATATGCCAAAAGAGTTTCGAAAAGACCTTATGAATATGAGTTTTCCTTTAAAAGATGCTGAAGGAAAAACAGTTGGTACATGTGAGATGAAAAAGGGTCTATTAACGTGTACTATGGGTGATTACGTAGAAGGAAAGAATAACATTAAAGGTTCTTTATTCGTAGAATTCTACTTTGGTCTAGAAGCATATGATGGTGTTAAAGAAATTCCATTAGAATTTAACGTTGATGGTCAAATCGTCAATAAAGAAGTAAATGTAAGTAATACGACAGAGAGACCGAAGCCACAGCCCAATACAGATAATCTATTGAAATGGGGTTCTTATAATCAAGAAGATCCTTCGATTGCTGATTGGCTTGTATATGTAAATGCAACTGGAACAGAAATGCAAGATCTTAAATTAACAGATACATTAGGACCTGGGCATGAGTTAATTACAGACAGCGTAGTATTAGAAGAGGCTGTATTTGAAGATGGTTATGCACCAACAAATATTAAGCCAGCAGATTTATCTAACATTAAAATAAATGCAACGAAGACTGGATTTACAATTGAGTTTCCAGACAGTTCAAAAGGTTATATTTTAAGATATAAAACAAAGATTACTAATCCTGCTGCAAAGCCTCATAAAAATACTGTGAAATTAGAAGGTAAAAATATTAAAACTGAAGAAAAAGTAGGACAAGTATTTGTAAGTGGTGGGGGAGGATCCGGTTCAGGTGACAATAATCCACCTAGCATTGAAAAAAATATAGTTGATGAGAATGGCAAGCTTGTAGAGAATGAGCAGTTAACACAAATGGATCAAGTTATTCAATACCAAGTTGGTACACATATACCGAACGATCCTCCTAAATACACATCTATGGTAATTAGTGATGATTTAGAAGATGTTTTAGAAGTATTAGAGGCAAAAGTGTATGATCAAAATGGCCAAGATATTACTTCTAAAGGAACGTTAAATATAGATAAACAAAGAAGTGAAGTAACATTTACGTTTGGTGAGAGTTTTGACTATAAGTCATATGAAGACCAGATAATTAATCTTAGTATCAAGGCGAAAATTAAAAATAATGCAGACTTATCTTCTTACGTAGATAAGAAGATTCCTAATAAAGCGGAATTGCATTTTGATGATAAAACATTAACATCAAAAGAAGTAACTATTACACCGCCTGAAGCTCCAAAAGATGGTACAGTATTGATTCATAAAACAGATTCTGAGAATCCGAATAAAGGGTTAAAAGGTGCAGAATTTGAAGTTCGAAATAGTGCAAATGAAGTTGTTGCAACACTGAAAACGGACGAAAAAGGTTTTTCAGTACCTCAAACTTTAGCTCCTGGGACGTATAAAGTTTATGAAACAGTGGCGCCAGAAGGATATCAAAAATTAACAAGCCCAGTAGAGGTTACACTTCAAGCTGGAGAAACAAAAACAATTGAAATTAAAAACACTATGCAAAAGGGTCAAATTGAAGTAAAGAAAATTGATTCGGAAAATGGTGAAAAACCATTAGCAAATGCAGAGTTTGATATAGTAAAAGACGGTGTAGTAGTCGAACATATTGTTACAGATAAAGATGGTAAGGCAATCTCTAAACCATTAGCACCAGGAAAATATATTTTAAAAGAAACAAAAGCACCTGAAGGCTACCAATTAAAAGAAACAGAGTTCGAAGTAAATGTAACAGGGGACGGCATATTCCCAATACAAGTGGAAAATGCAATGGTAGACAAAGGTAATATAGAAATTACAAAAGTGGACAAAGAAAACGGGGCAGTATTAGCCGGTGTCGAATTTGAAGTCCAAGATGAGAAAGATGGCGTAGTAAGAAAAGTAGTAACAGATAAAGATGGAAAAGCAAACGTTTCAGATCTATCAGTAGGAAAGTACAAATTAGTAGAGACGAAAAGCTTACCAGGTTACAAAAATCTAACAGAACCAGTATTATTTGAAATTACAAAAGGTATGACAAAAGCTTTATCAATAAAAGTAGAAAATGAGCAGTTAGACAAAGGCTCAGTAGAAATTACAAAAATAGATAAAGATAGTCAAAAAGTATTAGAAGGCGTAGTCTTCGAAGTGCAAGATGAGCAAGGAAAAGTAGTAACAGAAGTAAAAACAGATAAATATGGTAAAGCAAAAATCTCAGATTTATCAGTAGGAAAGTACAAATTAGTAGAGACGAAAAGCTTACCTGGCTACAAAAAGCTAACAGAACCAGTATCATTCGAAATTACAAAAGGTATGACAACAGTCCTATCATTGAAAGTAGAAAATGAACAGTTAGATAAAGGTTCAGTAGAAATTACAAAAGTAGATAAAGACAACAAAAAAGCATTAAAAGGCGTAGTCTTTGAAGTGCAAGATGAAGCTGGAACAGTAGTAAAGGAAGTAAAAACAGATAAAGATGGTAAAGTAAAAATCTCAGATCTATCAGTAGGAAAGTACAAATTAGTAGAGAAAGAAAGTTTACCAGGCTATAAGAAACTAACAGATCCAGTATTATTTGAAATCAAAAAAGGCATGACTGAAGTTCTATCATTAAAAATAGAAAATGAAATGTTAGATACGGGAAATGTAGAGATAACAAAGATAGATAAAGATAATAAAGCACCGTTAGCGGGAGTAACATTCATCGTCCAAGATGAAAAGGGTAATGAAGTTACAAAAGTAACGACAGATAAAGATGGAAAAGCAAATGTTTCAGATTTACCTGTAGGAAAGTATGAATTAGTAGAGGTAGAAAGTTTACCTGGTTATAAAAAGCTAGAAAAACCAGTATCATTTGAAATCAAAAAAGGCATGACCGAGGTTCTATCATTAAAAGTAGAAAATGAAATGGTGGATACAGGGAATGTAGAGATAACAAAAATAGATAAAGATAGTAAAGCTCCATTAGAAAATGTTGTATTTGAAGTACGTGATTCAAAAGGAAAAGTAGTTGCGAAAGTAACGACGGATAAAGAAGGAAAAGCAAACGTTTCAGATTTACCTATTGGGAAGTATGAGTTGGTGGAAGTAGAAACACCGGCAGGATACAAACCACTAGAAAAGCCAATTTCATTCGAAATTGAAAAGGGTAGAGTAACAGCGCTAAAGCTAACAGTAGAAAATGAATTAGTGGATACAGGAAATGTAGAAATTACAAAAGTAGATAAAGAAAATAAAGATGCTTTAGCTGATGCAGTATTTGAGATTCAAGATGCAGCAGGACAAGTAGTCGCTAAAATAACGACAGATAAAAAAGGACAAGCACAAGTTACTAATTTATCAGTCGGCACATACAAGTTAGTAGAAGTAAAGGCACCAAAAGGGTATAAACAATTAGTAGATCCGATTACTTTCCAAATTGAAAAAGGCATGACAAAATCTCTTGCTTTAACAGTAGAAAACGAAATGTTAGACAAGGGAAATGTGGAAGTAACAAAAGTAGATAAAGATAGTCAAAAAGTATTAGAAGGCGTAGTCTTCGAAGTTCAAGACGACAAAGGCAAAGTAGTAACAGAAGTAACGACAGATAAAGATGGAAAAGCAAACGTTTCAGATCTATCAGTAGGAAAATACAAATTAGTAGAGACGAAGAGCTTACCAGGTTACAAAAAATTAACGGAACCAGTATCATTCGAAATCAAAAAAGGTATGACGAAAGTCTTATCACTGAAAGTAGAGAACGAACTGTTAGATAAAGGTTCAGTAGAGATTACAAAAGTAGACAAAGAAAGTGGCGCAGTATTAGCGGGCGTAACATTCGAAGTGCAAGATGAAAAAGATAAAGTAGTAACAAAAGTAACGACAGATAAAGATGGAAAAGCAAACGTTTCAGAGTTATCAGTAGGAAAATATAAGCTAGTAGAGGTAGAAAGCTTACCAGGATATAAAAAATTAGCAAAACCAGTATCGTTTGAAATTAAAAAAGGTATGACAGAAGTTTTATCATTAAAAGTAGAGAATGAACAGTTAGATAAAGGTTCAGTAGATATTACAAAAGTGGACAAAGACAGCCAGAAGGCATTAGAAGGCGTAACATTC
>NZ_FNUW01000050.1:0-18003 GCF_900108285.1 Bacillus sp. ok061
GTCCGAGAGGAAACGGAGTTAAGTGAAATCCGAGAGGAAACGGAGTTAAGCGAAATCTAAGAGGAAACGGAGTTAAGAGAAGTCCGGGAGGAAACTAGGAGTATGTGAAGTCACAATAGTGACATATAATTACTAAACTCTTTTATATTACAATGAATGATACGAAGGGTTTAGGTGATAACATACCGTTGTCCACTACTGTATAGGAACAACATCTGATTTAACAAATTTTCCGAAAGAATTCTCCTTCCTCAAGCGTGGAAAGGTGTAGCTGAACGGTAGGTGGGAGACGAATTTCGGTTTGGCATAGCCAAAAGGTTTTGCTTTTTATTTTACCTTTGATATAAGCAGTCTTATAAATTATAAAGGTTGGTATATCAATGGAATTAGATAGTAATAATCATTCAGTATTCTCATTGTATTATCACCTTGTGTTGGTCGTGAAATACAGAAGAAATGTGTTTGATGATGATATGTCAGACTATGCAAAAAATATGTTTGTTCGACTATCTGAAAACTATAACATCACATTAGTTGAATGGAATCCTTATGTAGACCATGTTCATATTTTGTTTAAGGCACACCCTAATACACAAATGACAAAATTCATCAATGCTTATAAAAGTGCAAGCTCTCGACTAATCAAGAGAGACTTTCCACAAGTAAGAAAGAAACTTTGGAAAGATATGTTTTGGTCAAGAAGTTTTTGCTTATTAACTACTGGTGGTTCACAAATAGACGCAGTAAAAAAATATATTGAAAATTAAGGTGAAATGATATGACAAAGCATATAAATTCCGTTTGTATCCAACAGAAGAACAAGTACATTTTATGCGTAAAACCTTCGGCAGTATACCTTTCGTGTATAATAGAATGTTAGCTGAACGAAAAGAAGCCTATGAAAAACACAAAGATGATAAGGAACAACTCAAGAAGCAAAAGCTTCCCACTCCCTGCGAAATACAAAGCAGAATTTGAGTGGTTAAAAGAAGTGGAAATAGTTATTGGATTAGATGTAAGTTATTGGGATAAGAAAGCCGATTATACTAAGTTCTACCGTGAAATGTTAGACCGATTAGCAAAAGCACAACGAGTATTCTCAAGAAGAACAAAAGGTTCTATTCGTTGGAATAAACAACGTATCCGTGTAGCTACGTTACATGAAAAAGTAGCGAACCAAGGTAAGAACTTCCTTCATCGTAAGTCTAAAGAGTTAGCCACTCATTTTGATGTTGTAGCTATTGCTAAATATGAAAGGAATGTCACAAGCACTTCATTTTGGAAAAAGTGTCGCTGATAATGGATGGGGTATTTTCACTTCTTTCTTAGCTTATAAACTAAATGCACAAGGAAAACATCTTGTGAAAATAGACAAATGGTTTCCTTCCACAAAAGCATGTAGCAGTTGTGGAAATGTTAAAAAATGTCATTGTCTGGCCGAGTATATTCTTGTATACGCGGTGTAAATCTCGATAGAGATTATAACGCAACTATCAATATCAAAAATGAAGCAATACGCCTATTAGCGTTAGCATAGATAGCAATAAAATAACTTTTGGAACAAGGGAGTTAGCTCGGCTGTCTAAGGAAAAATTCGTTAGCTGTCAAAAAGTAATGACTAACCGAGAAACCCACACTTCAAACAGTCCATTAGGACGTTAAGTGGCGGGTAGTTCACAGATTATGAAAAAGGGCGTTTTTTTTAGATCCTTTTAATAAGGATAAACATAAATTGGTATAGGATTAGTTATAATAACTTTCCTAAACTTCTTTCTAATGTGAACGAAACTCGAGTACTTGCGGAAACAAGTACTCTTTTTATTACGTTGAAATTATGTATTACATAATTTCAACGTAATAAAAGGACAAATAAGATATATACTGCCATTATCAATCTTTATAGATACTTGAATTAAGCGTTATATAGAAATGATATAATTTTCTATCTCGATAAGTAGCTGAGACAAAAGATGGTAGTAGTACAAAGTGGTTTGAATTGAATCTAATTATATTTGTTGTACTAAAAGATAATGAAGGAATTGTACCTAATAAGTCATATTGTACTCATATGCTGTTTAATGACTGTAGAGTAAACATTAATATGTTAATACACAACTAAATTTTAAAAATTATTAGTGAGATACTGAATAGAGAGGGACAGTTAGTATGAACAATTATTTTAGAAGTTATGGATAGGCTATAAAACAAACCCTTGTCTTATTAGAGCATATAATATTCTAAGCTTTGGTTAACAGGGGGGATAAAAATGTGTAGGGACTGTGGAAACTGTAAACAACATTGTGAATGTTTTAATGACCATAAGCGTACGTGCTGTAAGAAAAGACATAAATGTTGTAAAAGAAAACGCAAGTGCTGTAAAAGAAGATGTGAAGAATCTTGTTGTAAACGTGTTGTAATTTGTTGCTGTTGTTGTCATCAGAATAACTGGTGGTGATTTTGATTTCTTAAATTAATTAAAGTGAAATAATCCTATGTTAATCTACAAATATAAGACGTTTTGTACTTTCATATCAAACTAATAGTAGTAAACGTTTATTCAAATAATATTTTTTTAGTAGACCAACATATTGGATAAACCTAGATAGGATTTCTATTGATTTATGTAGCTTCCTTTTTAAAAATAAAAACGAGAAATACATTTTTATCCATTATGCTACGATCTGCACAAGAAATTGAGAAGTCCATGTTATAAACAAACATAAAAAATAGCAGTAAACTTCAAGAGGAAGCATTAGGGGTATTTGTCCTTGTCCACAATTGACGGATAGAACGAAAAAATAATCCACTTGAAGGAAGTATCTAGGTTTGCCAATTATAAATTTTGTAGAGTTTTCCTTTGGTGAAAGTGAAGTGTTAGTGTATTGAAATCGGATGCTTGGTATATCAACACGAAACTAGACAATTTTTTTAGGTGTTCCTGTCTGTACTGATCAGGGCACAAGTAGCTTAGTGTTCTATGGATTCTAACATTGTTAAACCAGTTTACGTAGTCGTTCAATGCTTCTAAACTTGCGAAATAACGACCGTGAACGAACTCTGTTTTAAAGATTTTGTAGGTTGCTTCCGCTACCGCATTATCATATGGAAAGCCTTTCGCACTTAATGAACGCTTGATTTTGAAGGTCTTTAACGTGTCATGGATTACCTTGTTTTTGAACGCATTTCCTTGATCTGCATGAAATAGGGCAATCTGATTCAGGTTTGTTTTCACCGATGCGAAAGCTTGTGAAACAAGCTCCGAATCTTTCTTATGGCCTGCGCTATGTCCTATAATTTCTCGATTAAAGAGATCAATTAATAAACATACGTAATTCCATTTTTTGCTCACACGGATGTATGTTAAATCACTTACAACTACGGCCAGTTCTTCTTTCTGGTTGAACTGACAAATTGAGTTCGTTTGAAATTTTTTCTTCATTACAGCTAACTCTCTTCGGTTTAAATTGTGTAATCGTATAGTGAGATACTAAATCTTGGTTCTTCATGATTCGTCCAATGCGGCGACGTGAAATCACATATCCTAACTTCTTTAATTCCACTTTTATCTTTCGTGGTCCATAATTCTGACGGCTCCCTCGGAAGATTTCTTTCAAGAGTGGTGACAATTCATCTCTTGTATCTTGTGCTTGTTTTGCCTCGTAATAATAAGTTGCTCTGGATAATTGTAGGACATCGCACATTGCTGATATCGAGTATTTATGTAGGTTCTTCTTCACTACTTTTATTTTCGTGCTAGTATCAGCGCTGCTTGCTTTAAAATATCATTTTCTATAAGAAGTTGTTTGTTTTCTCAACGTTTCCAGCTCTAGTTGTTCGGCGGTCTTATTATCCTTCTTTTTAAACGAGCCAGACGTATGATTTTGATTAATCCATCGATCCAATGAAGATGGTGTTAATCCATATTCCTTAATGATCTCATTCCTTGGTTTACCATTCTGATACAGTTAAACCATTTGGTACTTAAATTCCGCTGTAAAGGTTCTTCTTTCTCTTTTATTTTTCGTCATAGTAGATTCTCCTCAAATAGATTAGTTGTAGTCTACTTGACCTTGATTTTTTTGTCTAGTTCAGTGTAGCCTATCCAGCTATTCCTCACTCGTGTGAGAGATGTAGCCCAACGATATGTGGGAGATGAGTTTAGGCTTAGATTAGTCAAAAAACTTAACTATATATTTTATAATTATAATCGACTCCAAAAACGACTCAACCATCGAAATTCGATATTATATCGGATCTCGATGGTTGAGTCGTTTTTAATACTGCCACTTGGCAGGAAGAGTACTAAAACAGTCTTTTTTATGTGTTTTACAAAAAAATCCTTTTGAAGATTAATATTTTTCCCTCTAAGTGGTGACTTATTTTAGTATCTGTTTAGTAGCCGTATCGAAAAATTTGATTGGTGCATTATTCCCTAAAATCAAGTGCAATTAATTCTAATTGTTTTATGTTTTCATTAAACAATTTCTCACATGTAAAATTATTAAATTTAATGTTTTTTAAATCAGTAAGTAAAGTAGAGGAAATAGAAGATTTTATTCTATCATTTATATAAAAATTAGATATGCCTAAAGTGTTCATTAATGTAGCACATAGAGTCAACTTTCTTTTTATTATATGAGTTCTATTTAATAATAAATTTGAAAGCATAGTTAAATTGTGTTCAAATACTATTGAGTTTTGAGAAGGGTGTGTTTTGTGGTGATTGATTAGTCTAATACATTGTATAACAATTTGTTCAACATATAAATTTTGTTTTTCTATTTCGTGATATAAACTTTTAAGATTCATTTTAATCATTCCCGTATTAAATGGTGTCTATAGATTATAGATTCAAAAGTATCTAGAAATAATGTATTGGAATTATTAATACACGCCATTAAACCTACAATTGTATTTTGGACTTTTAAGATATCATTTGATTGATTTTCAGTATCTAATAACAAACTCAACATATTCATTTCAACTTCTAACAGTTTATTTAATGCACATTCCCTTTGGTACATACTCTCGATACAATTTATTAATAATTCATTAGTATAACCCATTTTTGAATATTGCTCCTTTTATATAATTTTTATGTACCAGTAAGTAGCTTTATGTGTAACTTTTTTTTGTTAGTATTTAGAAACTTAATCACAGTCATCACAATCACAATCACAATCACAATCCTCGCAGTCTAAAGTGGGGATTTTAAGCACATCTTCTAGTTTAAACTGTAGTAGCATCTGAGTTTTAATAATATTTCTTAATATTTTTTCCACGCTTTCTTGAGTTACAATAGCTTCTTTTACAGTCAGACAGTCTTTACTTATTATCTTTTGGATTTTTTCAGCTTCCGCATTTATTAAATGTGAAAGTCCTATCTCTTCCATTGCAATAGAAGATAAAAGAAGGTTAATTACTTCTTCTCGAGTTAATGTTATATGGGGCTCTATATCAGGAATGTTGGGCAAAGACATATTTTCTCCTCCTTTGAACACATATGCTAAGAGTGCAGTGTATTTACATTAATAGTATCCAAAAATTAATAATGATATGTTAATACTTATGCACATACAAAAAAAAAATGAATACAGTATGATTAGGCGGGATACTTCATATGATTACAGTTAGGAGTATAGTATTATGAATAATTTTTGGGACGATTTAATTTTTGGACAGAAGAAAATGGGAGAGAATGATAAAAATTTATCAGATGAATATCCAAATACAGACCCATATATTTTATCACCTAATATACAAAAGACTGTAAACAAAATAAAAGATTATAATTTATTTGGAGATTACAACAATAAAAATCGAAACAATAAACAAAAACCTTATAATTCTAAGAGAAAAAAGAGGCGATATTAAAATGAATACGATATAAGTAGCTGTTTTCCTCTCGAATACTTATATCGTATTCTCAAATTAGCTTTCTAATTACTTAATGATTTATTTTTTGTGAAATATTTATTTAAATGTGTCGGAGGCGTTTAGATTTAAATGATTAGACGCCTATAAGTTAGAAAAGTGTATTATTCTTCAATTAAAGTTAAGATATTTTCTAATTTAAATTGTAAAAGCATTTCTTGTTTAATAGCAGATTGCAATGTTTGTTGAACACTATGATTTATTGTAAGCAAATTTGATAATGTTACTGGGGGAGGAGTAATACCATTATTTAGTGTTCCTAATATAAATTGAATTTTCTCCGCCTCACTATTAATAATGTGTGCCAGTGCTAATTCTTCGAGTGCGATAGATGCCAGGAGTAAAGAAATTGATTGGCCTGCAGTAATTGAAATCGTTGGAGTTATATTAGGGATATTTGGTTGCGACATGTTTCGCCTCCTCTCGCTTTTTTAGTATCTGTACATTCTATGCTTCTTTACAATATATATAGCTTATTCAACTATATATTGTTAGACTGCGGTAATAAAAATGTAATTTGGTACTCAGGAAATAAACGTTTGGTATACTAATTTAACTATTTCTAGTGTATTCAATCTTCCTGAAAAATTCCTTTATCAAATCAAGATATTAAAGGGATTTATGAGAATTAATATATTTAAGTTAGTATATATTGGGTGTTATATTAAAAACTAGGGTATTGACCATTGCTAAATGATGGCTAATTTATACTGTGAAAACAATACTATAGACTTAAATCTAAACATATAATTCTGATTGAAGTTTTATGATATTAATATTGGCGCCTTCTACATCTATAGCGTTTCCGGAGACATTAACTAGTGTTAATTCCTGCTCCTGTATTAAATATTGCACCTGAATTAAGTGATAATCTAGTGAAATTTGGAGGGAAGTTTGTAGCTGTTTGTGATAAATTAAACTCACTTTGTGTTCTAGCGACTAATGATCCATCTAGATTGAAGTGTACTATCTAAGTTATCTGATTAGCAAATCCTAAATTTGTGGCAGTTTCATAGGTTGCAAAATAAGTTTGATTTCCCGCTAAGATAATAAAAGGTGATCCTGCAACATGCGTAATTTCTGTACCATTAATTAGGTTATTAATTGCTAAAGGAACTGGATCTCCATCAGTTATTTGCACAATTGATTGATTCGTTATACGAGCGTTATTAGCGGTTACAAGAGGTCCAGTAGTAGCATTAATTAACTGAATTAATAAATTAAGAAGAAGTTGTAAAGAATCCACTTTTAGTTTTGTGAATATTTTAATACTAAATAAATTTCGCGAATTAAAATTTTGAAGATGATAAGCCATGATGGTGAGAGGGGAATTATATGACAGAAAATTTAATCACTATCAGTTTGTGCATGATTGTAAAAAATGAAGAGCAAACTCTTTCGAGGTGTTTAGATTCTGTTAAGGGGATTGTTGATGAAATTATTATTGTAGATACAGGTTCAACAGACACCACAAAAGAAATTGTAAAAAAGTATAAGCCGAAAATTTATGACTTTAAATGGATTAGTGATTTTTCTGCAGCACGAAATTTTGCATTCTCTAAGGCCACTAAAAAATACATCCTCTGGCTTGATGCGGATGACGTGATTGCAGATGACGATAGAAAGAAATTCCTTCAATTAAAACGTACATTAGATACAAATATTGATGCGGTATCTATGAAATATTATTTGAGTTTTGATGTAGAAGGAAAGCCAACATATCAGATGAGGAGATATCGATTAGTAAAGAGGAATAGGAATTTTCAATGGCATGGTTTTGTTCATGAATATTTAGAAGTATATGGAAATTTAATGGATAGTGACGTAGGTATAACGCATAAAAAAGAAAAGGAATATAGTGACCGAAATCTGAAGCTATACGAAAAGCATCTTGCAGATGGAAAAGAATTAGGCCCGCGAGATGTATATTATTATGCAAATGAATGCAAGGATCATCAATTATATGATACAGCAATTAAGTGGTATTCAAAATTTTTAAATGAAGGGAAAGGATGGGTTGAAGATAATATCCAAGCTTGTTTAAAAAGAGCAGAGTGTTATTTGGAATTAGGTAATTGGAAAGAATCCGTTCATTCTTGTTTACATTCATTCATATATGATACACCTAGAGGAGAAATTTGTTGTCATTTAGGTTATCTATTTTTACAACAAAATGAGTATCAAAAGGCTATTTATTGGTATCGTTCAGCAATTAAAGGGCCAAAACCTAAAGATGCTTATTTCATTCGTGAAGCTTGTTATACATGGTTGCCGCATATTCAATTATGCATTTGTTATGACCGTATAAAAGAATATGAAAAAGCAAGTTATCATAATGAACAAGCAGCACAGTTTATTCCTAATGATCCAAGTATTCACTATAATAGGGAATATTTTGATAATTTATTTAAAAAATGATTCTAGTATAAGAGACTATTCGATTTAAGGTGCGGTTATCTTAAATGGTGAGAATACCTTATTTTATATTACAAGGATAATTTTATTTTGCAGTAAGGGTATGAATTTGTAACAGAATCTGATGGAATATGTAGACAAATTACATTCTATAACTTTATTAGGCTATAAGATTAGCTTGAATTTATGATGTTTAATTCTTCGAAAAACAGTTAATTAGTCATAAAAAAAGCATTCCCTAAGAGAATGCTTTTTTTAGTTCAATTTTTTATTTGAAGATTAAAGAGTTACTGTTTCTGCATCTCTCTTTAATTGGAACCAAATTATATTAATTGTTTAGAACCTTATTTTAACTATACATAATGCTTCTCTATATTTAAAATTTCCAAATAAATATAGTTAGACTAATTATAAGAAAAGAACACCTCCGAATGTGAGCTTTATCTATACCATTTGGTGTGTACTTCATAAATGAGAAGTGAAGATGATTTGATAGTGTTTTATTAATTTAGCCATCTATTTTGAATGTTGTTTAAAGAAATCTGAACAATGTCTGTTAAATTGGCAAGTAATAGGACAAAGATTAATTGAAGCCGTTGCCGGTATCACCGTTGTGACTGTATTAGATAATATATCATTGGTAGAGTTATCAGGGATATAAGAATAGCTTACAATCGCAGTATTATTTTGTAATCTGTTTGCTGGGATATTGGTAACTCTTACTCTAAATTGGATAGTGACAGATTCGCTTGGTTCTATTGAAGCGATGAAAATTATATTATTTGGTTTCGCGCTGAGCTGAGGTACTCCATCTATTGTCACACTGCCGTTTATAAAAGTCGTTCCATCTGGAACTGGATCTGTTACTTGAACATTAAGTGCAGGTACATTACCTGTGTTAGTAAGTGTGAGGGTATACGTTAGTATATCACCTAAAGTTGCTGTACTTTTATCTACGGCTTTAATGATATTAAGAATGGCGCTATTAATCTGAACAAGCACGGGATTACTAGTAGAAGTACCGGGAACCGGAGGTAAGTTAGGGTCAACGATATAGTCGAAAGTAGTAGCGATATTGACTGCCGGATTCGGAACTGGGATAGAAGTTACAGTAATCTGGAAAGAAACGATAACGGAAGCGCCAGGAGCGATAGATCCGACGGTAAAGCCAGTAGTAAGATCAGCGCCAAGAAGAGGTGCACCGTTAACAGTGACGCTATTGGGAACGAGAGTAGTACCGTTCGGAATAGGATCTGTGAATAAAGTATTGTCAGCAGAGACGTTACCAGTATTCATTAAAGTAACAGTATAAGTTAGCACATCACCGATGTTAGCGATAGCTTGACTAACCGTCTTAACAGAAGTTAAAGAAGCATTGTTGACTTGACTTGAGTGGTAACAGGGTTGCTTGTTGAATTTCCAGGAACCGGAGGTTGACCTGGAAATTCAAAAGTAGTAGTAGCGATATTGACTGCTGGATTCGGAATAGAGGTAACAGTGACCTGAAACGAGACTGTTGTAAAGCCACTTGGAGGAATGGAACCAATATTAAACCCTGTAGATGGATTTGCCCCCGGGAGGGGTAGGCCGTTAACAGTGATGCTATTTGGAACAAAAGTAGTACCGTCCGGAATAGGGTCAGTAAAAACCACATTATCGGCTGTAATATTACCTGTATTGACTAAAGTTACATTATAAGTTAAAACATCTCCAATGTCAGCGAAGCTTTGACGCCAGCGATATTGATAATATCACTTGGAGGTGCTGCCCGAATTATAACTTGGAAGGTAACAGTTACAATGCCTAATGGGGCGATATTACCAAGCGGAATACCTGCACTAGGATCTCCAGCTGTTGGTCCTCCATTACCAGTAACACTTCCTGGGACGAAAGTAGTACCAGGTGGAATAGGATCAGTAAAGATTTCATTGTCAGCCGTTATTATACTGCTTTCGTTTGTAACAACCATGGTATAAGTAAGGATACTACCAATACTTGCTACAGCTTGATCTACACTTTTGGTAACAGTCAGTAAATTGATAAATGCAAGTGGACAACGAGCATCATCGTTGTTACTAGAAGCTGCTGAACTTGAAAAGAGTATAGCAGGTACCACCACTGAGTGTAATACGATATACATTACTAGTATTATTATTGATAGCGTAAAAGAAACCTTGTGCATCAAAAAATACAGCTCCGTAAAATGAGCCACCAGGTAAACCGATGGTTGGTATATTTGTAACCGCTCCAGTTATGGGATTAATTTGTCTGACTTGTCCAGATGGTCCTGTATCGACAACACCGTATAATAAATTATCTACAGGGTTAAACGCCCAGTCAAATATAACCGGATCAGCAGGAATTGGAGTGCCAAAAGGGGCTGTGTCTAAAGAAAAACCAGTAGCAGGGTCGACTAGTTTTAAATAAGTCGGAGAATTCGGATCAACATCTACAACGTAAAATCTATTATTAAGGTTTGGACGAAATAAAAAGAAGCTAGCAAAAGCTAACTGCTCGATGCAAAGAAGGGGGGAATAATAGAAAGTTAAATAAGTTATAGTATGGGTTTAATATTGAAGGACATTCAAATGTATGAAAAGTAGAAAGAGCCCCTTAGAACAGCGCTCTTTCATGGAGAGTATCATCATAAAGGTGATGTGGAAATAAAAAGTTCACCTTAATTGGTGGATTTTTTATTTTGAATAAAATGGATATTTGATTAAGAGGATGAAGGATGGATTTAAAATCGGAAGTCTTATTTGTCGTTAAGGGAAGACAGATTAATGAGTGCTTTTTGAATAAAGAATTTTTAATTAATAAAATCATTATTGTATAATGAAAAAATAAAAGAACCCGTTAGTGATAAACGGATTCTTCCCTCAAAGTGTGCAAGGAATGTAAGGTACTAGTCCAGAGAGCCCTGTGGAATTCCTCGTGATAATAATGTATGTAAATGAATCGAAACGGTTAATTGAAATTTAACGAAACCCTTATTGTAAAAAAAAGGCTAGGATTTCTCCTAGCACTAACTAAAAGGATATATCGCATGGAAAATAAGATAATAAGCGGATGTAATTGCTTATTTCAAATGTATTATATAACAATTTTTGTACGGATGGTGAGAATAACAACAATATTTACAAAGACTTAACGTAGGCATGAAGATTTTGATTGATAATATAATCCGTATTTAAATACAAAGAAGTCCTAGAAGGACAACTAGGACTTTTTGCGTAGTGAATATCTTTTTTTAGGACTTATTTAATATAACACATAAATATCTCGGAATGTAACAAAATCGTTACTTGCGCGATACGTTTCCTTATAAGTGTGCAAACACGGAATAGGAGGGTAATCAATTTTTGATAACAACAACTGATTGCCTGAAAGTAGGAATGAAAGCCGTCAGGTTGAGCTGAAACTACTTGTCTAATACTCCTATATGCAAGGCGTGATAGTGGTCACAAATTGTATGGAGAGTTGAAGTCGGTTGCCAAAAACCAAGTGAGAACTCATATGGTAATGGGTAGGTCGGGATGTTACAAACTATCTATAGTAAGAATGTCCAAAATAACGGACTAGCGGATTTGCGAATGTACGGGTCTAAATTATTAATACACTAGAAATGTGTATGTCGTCAATGACGACGTTATCTAGCGAAAAGTAAGATTAAGGATATGAAATTTGGAACATCTAATGCTGAGGATGTAAAGATAACAGGCTTAATGCAAGTTTCTAAGGATAAATGTATAGCTAAGGCAATCGGAAAGTGGTAAGCAAGAAACTGTCACTAACATTTACTAACAGACAGGTGTATATAAGGTTCTAACGAATCCAAATCACTTTATTCTTGTGAAGGTGGGGACACAGTACCAGCGAAGCATGTAATTAGTGTGGAGAGATAGTCCCTAGTAGGTGAATGAATACAACATTGTTTGTAATCTGTTTGCTTTTAGTATAAAAAGATAAGATGGGACGCTGTATGCGGTAAAAATCGCACGTACAGTGTTAAGGGGGGGGATGGGAATAGAGGACTGGCATTTGAATTGCTGTTAACCAATACGTATTGAATGTATAAGACAGCGTATGTAGGAGTTTTTAATAAACGTCCTACAACAGTGAAAGTTTTAAAAATGAATCAACTAGGTGAAATAACAAAAAGCGCAGGGAGCCATTTGCTTCTGTCTAGTAGAATTTAGAACGGATTATATTATCCATTTCGTTTCTGTAAATTTAGTGGCTAAATACTATGAAGCTATGTTATACAATGGTGGTCGTAAATCCATTCCAAGAAAAGAATTTGAAAAATACGCGTATCTTACTATTGTAGATTACTTGGTACATGTAGATAGATTAAATTGGGCGATTTGCAGATGATGGGAGTATCAATACAAATCAAATCATCGTTTACATAATTTTGATGTCGGTAAACAGATTAATAAATCAGTTACCATTTAGGAGGAGCCTATATAGCGGATAAGCCGAAACGGAGGACGAAAGCAGGATGGGATGTTTTATGTGAAAAAATTTGATAAGGAAAGAGCTTGGAATGACAAATGTACAGATAGTAAAAAAGCTTGATATTATGAGATCCAAGTTATATAAGTGAGCAACTAGAAAAGAGAAATCTAAGATATAAAATTTCACATACCAAATTGAAAAGAAAAATAAAAAATAATAAAAGTAATAATCTACATTTAGAGGGCGTTGATTATGTCTAGGAAAAGAATTCGTCCTATATATAATTCAGCATTCTCTTTTTATATAAAAGAAGGAAACTGGCATGAAAGATTTAATGAAGCAGTATACCGAAACAAGAAAAAATTAAAAGAATCTAAAGTGGGCGCAACAGAAAAGGATATAAGTATGATTAACGATATTAATTATGCTCTGGAATGGATGCGTACTGCTAAACAACCAGGAAAAAGTAGATTTGCATATAAACGCGAGAAGCCATGTGACCAAAGGTATATACGTATTACTGAAATACCAGTGTATGAAGGGAATCGTATACAGTTAGAAGATGTATTATCAACTCTGACAGAAAGAAAAATAGGAATATGTGTAATGTATAGAGGATATAGATTTACGTAGGATGAAAAGATTGGTGAGCAATTGACCGGAAGTTTATCTTGAATATGTTAGAATTTCTTTCTGAAAAAATGTCGAAATTTGTCATCGGAAAGCACACTATATATGAAGAACCAAAACTATTTCTTATAGTTGAGTGATGAGATAACGTATAGTGTTGCTCTACCTTATCTGTAAGACGATTACACAAAACATGTGATTAGGGCGTTACGAACTTTAATTTGTGTGTATTTCTTGATTTCAAAACGTAATAAGAATAATCTTCAAAACGTCTTTAATTTAAAGGGGTACGGAAATATCAATATAAATTTTAAGGAAATTTAGAATATATTGCTACTCTCTCAGTCACTGATGTTAGGCGCGTATCTATATTTTAAAAAATGTAGGAATAAGGTAGTCAGGAGAGGAATAAAGATTCTATTTCTATACTTGTTTTTATGATTTATGGGAAAGGAGGAATTTATATGGCAGAAAAATATTTAAGTGATGAGATTGCTGATGAACATTATGAGGAAGCAAGGCAATGTATAATATCCAATATAAGTTGCGTCAGCAAGAATGCTGTAGCGTAGATTTAGAAGTGATTTTAGGCCTATAGGAACCATATAAATTTATAGAATGGTTACAAATACAATTACCGATACTCTTTGTGAGAGAGCAACTGGAGAGCTCTTTTCCATTTGCACCTTTTGATAAGGACAAGCATATATTGAAGTGTAGGACAGACTCACTCGCTTGTATCCTATTTTAATACTCATTGAAAACTCCTTATCATATTAAGGGTACCTACTGGAGTAGGTACCCTTTTTTAGTTCAATGATATGAGTATAAACAAATTCATAAAAGTATGTTAAGAGCAAAAAGTATAATTAGGAATTTTAGAAATTTCATAAAACGCCCCTTTTAGATATAGTGTGTACTATTAAAAGGGAGGTTATTATTTGTTGAACAAAGTGTACATTTGATTAGGAGGAGAATGTATGATAGAGACAGTTAATAAGATTATGATTTATCTAAATAAATTAAGTGAAAATAAGACGGTTGTTATTGAAAAAGATGATGTGAATTCAGTTATAAAAAGTAGAGAGGCATTTTTGTGTGCTAACGGATAAAATTATAGTTATAGTGAAAACATAGCAGATCAGGTATTAATCATTATTCGTTAAATTAATCGAGGTCAGCGTGTATTAAAAGAAATGTTAGGATAATTGTAGTAGCGAATCTACTGCTTTTTTATTTTGTATAAGACACATTGTATTATTAAGTGCGACACCTAAAAAAACAAAAAGCTCACCTAGCTTCGTGTAAAGTAGAAGTTACTACACCACTTACTTAACACGGAGGACGAGTATGAGCTATTCTCATTTTACCATGTTTGAACGTGGACAACTAGAATCACTTTATAAATTGGGATATTCCACAAGAAAAATTAGAGGTTACTTGGTCTCCAGAACAAATCCAGCATGGCCATTTGAAAGGTGAGGTTTCCTTTAAAACAATCTATAACTGGTTATACCAAGGGAAACTGTTCCGACAGGATCTGTCTTTATTAAGACAGAAAGGGAAACGCCAAAAATCCAAAGAGACACGCGGACGTTTCAATATTGGGACATCTATTCAAAAACGACCATCGGAAGTTAGAAAGCGAGAGACATTCGGGCACTGGGAATTAGACACAATTGTCTCAAGTCGCGGAAAAGCAAGGGTGGTTTCGCAACATTTGTGGAACGAAAAACACGGTATTACCAAGCGATTGTCATTCTAGACCGAACGGCAGAATCAATGGAATGCGCTATCAAACAGCTTACTTCTATGTATCCATCCACTGCATTTCAAACCGCTACTGTTGATAGGGGAAAAGAATTTACGTGTTATCAACGAGTAGAAAATGACTTGAAAATAGCAGTGTTCTTTGCCGATCCCTATTCTTCCTGGCAACGTGGAAGTAACGAAAACGCAAATGGCCTATTGCGTGAGTTTTATCCGAAAAAAACCGATTTGAGCCTTGTTTCACAACAACAATTGAATCAAGCGCTACTTCTTATTAATCAAAGGACAAGAAAATGTTTAGGTTGGAAAACTGCCCACGAAGCGTTTCAGGAGGAACTGTCGCACTTAGATTGACAAACTGTCTTATAATAAGAAAGGAAATTTATTATCATATTAATTAAACATATAAAGATAAATGAGTACTTAAAAATAGTACTTTTATAGTTCCTAAAAAACAAAAATAGTATAGCTAAAAGTGATAGTATGCTAATAATTAAATGATACATATATTGAGCCTGTTTCTTCATTAATGACTCCCACTCTTTATTTAATGTAAAAATATATAGAATATATAATTTTATAGAGGGAATTAAAATAAATAGAATACACCTAATTGTATATCTAAATAGCAAGATACCACTACATACCTCATTAACTAAAAAAATAACCTGACCTTTCAAAGAAATTACCTGTAAAAAAAGAAAAATTTTATTTAGAGGGTATATCAAAAACTTAGCTTGAGAGCGATGGGGTGATCCCCCTTATATAAAAACAAGCTAATAAATAGGAATAAAATAGGCTAATAGCTTATCCCATTTTAATTTTTATGAATAATATAAATTGTAGACTTATCTTTAAGGTTTATAAGTTTTAGCAGGAATAGAAAGGGGAGTGTATAACTATGTCACAAGCTAACATCCCCAATATTACGCCTAGTATTTCTTTAACTAGAGAGGAATCCATCAATTTAATTTTAGCTTCTATTGCTTTAGAAGAATTAGGTTTAGCTCATATTATTAATGCGGAGGCAGAAAAAATTCAGTATGCACTTGGAACATTGTCTGGGCTATCGCCAGCTGCTACGTTAGATGAAATTTTAGCAGTCAATGAAAGTGTGAATCAAACGATACAAAGTGCACTCAAAACACAGATGTTGTTACAAAGTAAGCTGGATAGTGTGATACAAACCCCTGTATTAACAGGACCTCCAGGACCAACAGGGCCAACAGGACCGGCTGGAGGGCCAACCGGAGCAACGGGAGCAACCGGAGTAACAGGGGGAACAGGAGCAACGGGAGCAGCAGGAGTAACAGGAGCAACCGGAGTAACAGGGGGAACAGGAGGAACAGGAGGAACAGGAGCAACGGGAGCAACCGGAGCAACGGGGGCAACAGGGGCAACGGGAGCAACGGGAGCAACAGGGGCAACAGGGGCAACGGGAGCGACAGGAGTAACAGGAGCGACAGGTCCTATAATTTCAGCTAACAATGCATTTATTGTTGGTGCTAATTCAGTACCAATAGCTAACCTAGCTGCAATTCCTTTACAAACAAATGTTGTAATTAATGGAACAGCTATAACTCATGTTCCTGGTTCTACGAATATCACTTTAGCTCCTAATCAAACATATTCAGTTACTTATAGAGCGGTTGGTGTTAACACTCCAGCTGGAGGGGATCAAAATTTAAGGCTTTGGTTGAATGGAGTTTCTGTTGGTGGTAGTTCGAACGGATTTACATTTAGTCCAGAGATGTCAGGGAATGCTATTGTAAATACAGGAGCAGGAGCTAATATTTTAACTTTAGTTAATAATTCTGGTGTAACACGATCTTTTGATGATATTCAAATTTCTATTGTAAAATTAGCTTAAAAGTATTATTTTATTCAAAAATAATATTTATGAGGGTACCGTCACACATCCATCAACTTAAGGATTTAGACTATTCTTAAATTTAAAAGCGCGTTACTATTCTCTTATGTTAATGAGAAAGGGTGACGTGCTTTTTATGAATATGCATCAAAAACAAGAGCTGTCTTTATTTGCCGAAGAGTTATATCGATATATGTCTCCCGCTACACTTAATCAATTAGCTATAGAAGCAGGTGGAATGAAACGAAAACGTAAGTGCCATGGGCACCATTTTTTATCTTTGTGTGTATGGTTAAATCAACAAATCGCTACAACCTCTCTTACTCAACTTTGTAGTCAATTAGAAACTTCAACAGGAATTTTATTAAGTCCTGAGGGACTTAATCGACGATTTAACTCGACTTCTGTAGCCTTCTTTCGAAATGTATTTACTACACTTCTACAAGCTAAAATTGGAGGATCATCTACAATTTCTCATTCTCTTTCTGCTTACTTTGAGCGGATTCGCATCCTTGATTCTACAACCTTTCAAGTTCCAGATCGATTCGCAGCTACTTATCCTGGTGCCGGAGGCTGTAGTCATACAGCTGGTGTGAAAATTCAATTAGAGTATGACTTGTTGAGTGGAGAGTTTTCTGATGTGAAAATTGAACCAGGAAAACGCAGTGATCAGGCATATGGGGCGACTCCAACAGACATGACACAAAAGAATGAACTATATATTCGTGACTTAGGGTATTTTCGTTTACAAGACTTTAAATCGATCCAAGATAAGGAAGGGTATTATTTATCGCGTCTTAAATTACCAACTAAAATATATAGAAAAGAATTCGAAACAGTGGTATTTAAAACAAAACCTGCTCAACTGAGGCCAGTATATATACAAATTCATTTGGAAGACATCATGAACCAATTACAACCTG
>NZ_FNUW01000013.1:0-43690 GCF_900108285.1 Bacillus sp. ok061
TAAAATAGCGTTTTTTATTAAGAAATTAGTCATTCCAACTAAAACGGATGTAATGTTCGTAATAAGATCCACCTAAAATGTTTTTCTTTTCTACTACCTTAAATTCAACTTTCACACCATCCATTAATTCTTGTAACTTTTCCGTAAATGGTTTTGAGTGCAGAATATGCTTGTCTGGATTTTCTTTATGAATTTGATATCTATAACCTGAATATCCATTTGCAGCACTTTCGATTATTACGCATTCCATTTCCTCTGCAAATTCCAATACCTTTTCATCAATGACTTTTTCTTGGAGTTCTTTCAAATTCCCCACTAAGGACATTTCCATTCTCCTTTTTCTCAAATAACGATTTTGTTTTAAATCCTCACATTCCTAAAAAACATACATACAGTATCATGAGGTATTCTTTTTTATTTTTCTTAAGGAGCGCTTTAAAAAGCGCTCTTTAGTTTTTAAATAAAGATTTTATTTAATTTACAGAATGTACTTCTGCACAATATACTGTAATCTCTTCCCCTTCGAAATCAGGATCATCCGCAGGTTTCCACTCTTCTTCTCCAACCAGTATTTCTGTTACATGCGCTTTAACAACAATTTTTTCGCCATATTGATTTTCCAAGAGATACTTTTCAGCCTGTTCAACAAATTCTTTTTTGCTTTTAAAATTTCTAACATCACTCAAAATGGTTTGTCCGTCATAATCCTCGAAAAAACCTTTAACTGGATTTCTTTTAGCTATTAAATTTTTTTGCACTTCAATGACCTTGTCCCTTAAATGTTCTGGAATGTCTTCAACTAAAATATTCACATAGCATCGTTCTTGATGTTTCTTCAAGAATTTATAAGCTTTTTCTTTATTCTTCTTCAATAAGTATTTTGCTTTAAGTAACGCACCATATGCACTTAATGGAGAATGAGCGATAATTCCACCTGTAGTCATTTCACTCGCTATAAACATTCTTCTCTTATCACAATACCTAGAAAAAATATGGAGTCCTTCAATCTCACCGCAATACTCATGTTCCGTTACAAATACACCATCCAATATTCCGAACACAGAGTATTTCAAAAGTATTCCCAAGTCATATTTCTCTCCAACAATTAATGGACCATTGACTACATTAAAGTATCGATCTTCCTCATTAAACATATTTGCTACCATTCCTGCGAATCTCATTCTCTCCATCTCCCTTTCTATTCAAATAAGAATTTTGTTTAGTTTTTAACTTCTAAAAAATGCTTTTTAAAGAATGCATTGTCTGCTCCTTCATAACAGTGTTTTATAATATGAAGATCGTTTAAATCATTATTAGCTCGTAATACTTTAACCGGTGTCCGCGGGTCTTCTAAGGTTGTTGTATGATGCCTTGCTTTATACAATTTCCCTTTTGTAAAAGCTTGTTTACCAGAATACTTACCATTTTTTTCGTCCGTATTCATGATTACATCTTTAATGCAAATTACTTTCATCTCTTATTCTCCTTTTCTATTTTTCTTTTCAGTTCCCATCTCATATAATTCTCAAAAGCTTCATTTACGATTGATCGAAACATAAGTGGCCATCCCAATAAAATGAATAATGTAAGTGGAATATGTAAAAACAACACGCCCCATTCTGACGTTTTAATACTCCATACAAGCAATACAACTCCAATTAGTAGGTATATGCCTACTGCAATTAATAACCAATCCATACGATTATCACCTTCTATTCAAATAACTATTTTATTAAATTTCGATAGGCTCATTTAATTTAACTGGACCCGTATGACATATAACTTCAACACATTCCCCTAGTGAATTATTAACGGCGTTTATTACATATTTGATTTCCGATTCACAATTAGTGCATTCCGTTTCGCCTGAGTTACTCGAAAACTCATGTGTATCTTGATCCACAAAACCGCAATACGGACATTCAACACCACTTTCATTTCTAACATCCGCAACAGGACTGTAGTTGATTCTAATTTCATCAACTGCTATATATTCACCGTACGCGCTGCAAGGCTTGTACAATTTATCATCTATTTTTAAGATATTCTCGAAAAAATCGTTATCAGTTGGTTTCATTTCTTTTAAAACTTCAAAACTCTCATAATCTTGATCCCAAACTCCAATTCCATTTCTTTCGTATTTAACTATTTTTGTATACATATAAATTCCCCTTTATGATTAGTTTTTATAAGGTTTCCAATCCCAACTGTCTAAATTGCATGTTTCCTTGCCGTATACCTTGCGACCACGACCTTGCTCAACTTCGGTTATTTCGTACCATTTGCCAGTATCATCATCTTTCACAACACCTTTACTTGGCTTGTAAGAGAATGAAAATACCTTTTCACCATCTACATAAAACGGGTACATTTTAATCCCCCTTTTCGATTAAAATAACGCTTTTGTTTAGTTTTTATAAATATCTATTTTCCTAACTACACATTTACCAAGTGTCCCTGTATCAATTTCTGATACAGAAACCCCGACTTTGTATCCTTTCTTCATATAAAAATCAAAAAGTTCATCAGCTTGTTCTTTCGTATGACAATAAATAATGTCTAAAACGTTGCTATATAATTTCATCTTTCTCCCTCATTTCTTAACAAAATTCAAATTTTGTACCATTTAATTTACTTTTATTGTATTTATTTGGATATCCGTGATATTATTTATTTATAAAGTCCTTACGACTTTACCCTTATACAATGAGCCATGAGCCTTCACAACTCATGGCTCTTTTCATTACAAATCCTATATTCAAATTTGGTCTTAATATCCGTTATCCTGGCGCTGGTGGTTCACTTCATTCTTTTTGTAATAACCTTGTTCAATTTCTTCAAATGTGAATCCTAATTTCTTACCTAACCCTAAAAACGAATACAATAATTCTTCATAAAGCTCGATATCTTGGGTTGCACGAAATTCCGATATACCTTCATATACATTGTTGAATTGATTGACTAACGTACTTGCCGTATAGACGTTTGCATTATATTCTAATAATTTCAGGCTATATTCATTAGGATTAAATCCGATACCATTTCCTAATGAAGCTATAAAATGAAATCCATCTACATACTCCATTAAAATAACTTCTTTTTCACTAGGTCCTTTATTGCTCCAATGCTTAAAGCATCTTGTTTCATTTGCAAGTTCTCCAATTTCAACCTGTAAAGCAAGGATCATATTGTAAAATAAATTTTGTCCTTCCAATCCATGCTCCTTAATGATTCTTGTATCCAATACTTCTTGCATTCCGAATATTCTAGTTAAGTTCATTTTGATTTCCCCTTCCTATTTAGCAAATCCCTAATCCTATCGGACGATTTTCAATTAAATACTTATCAGCCTGATCTATTACAAGAAGTGCAACTTCCGCTTGGTGTCTCCTTAACGCTTTTGCCATATTTGGCAAGCTCATACCTTGACTCCACATTTCACGAAAACGAACTACATCTCTTTCATCCCAAATGAAGTTAGCCTCTTCTAAAGCGATGTATACCTTCAAGCGTGATTCCTTCATCGCTTCATGATTTCTTGCGACACTCATAAGCGACCCCACTTTCTTATTAAATAATTAATCTATCTTTTCATTAGAAGTAGTTTTGACATGGACACCCTTACCGTTCACCCAAATTACGACTTGCTCACCAAAACCGCTTTCTGGTGGGTTGAATGAAAGGATTTCACCATCTTTTACTACAAGGAGTTTATTACTTGTAACATCGATTTCTTTCTTCATATGTCCCTCTCCCTTTTTTCTCACTTCATGTACTCGACAACATCAGGTTTAAATCCACTTCCTAAGTAAACCCGTACCGGAATTATTTCTTTTTTATCCCTTGCTGCCTTACATAACTCTTCCGCTGTATCCCAACTAAAAAACTTATCTACAGCGCGTTGAAATCTCCAAATCGCCATTGCATATTGTTCAAAGATGTCATAACGATCATCTTGTTTTGTTGTGCGTGGTAACTCATCCGTACACTTTGCATTCTTCGGAACTTGGACACGTACATCAGCGTATGTATTACGTCCAGTACCTCTTTTCACATTTGCCTTCATTACATTGAACTCGTAAATTGCTGGCTCTACATCGAAAATATTTAATTGTTTAGGCATGTTCCTTCACACTCTTTTCAAGAGAATTAAGTAACTCAAGTGCCCCTTCCTTACTCAAAACCATTCGGCCACCTAACAAATCGATGTTGGATTCAGACACTTTACCTGTTACAAAACATGACTTTTCTGGTTTTCTTAAAACGATGTTTTCCCCATCAACATGAAAGTCTAATGCTGTCCCTTCAGCAATACCCAAAGTTCTACGTAACTCAACTGGAATTACTACTCGACCTAGCTCGTCCACTTTTCTTACAACACCTGTATTTTTCATAACTTGCTCCCCCTTGTTAACTTACTTTTTGTTGTTGATTCCGTTGCAACTCTTGTTTCATTGATTCAAATTCGATTAACCATGCTTGCCAACGCTTATCGTTTTCTTCTTGCTGTTGCTTTGCTACTTCACAATTGCAACCTTTCGTTCCAATCACACCTGGAAAAGTTTCTTTACGAATAATTCCTGTATCATGACATAATACACACATACTTATTCCTCCTTTTTGAAATTACGTAATCTATAATTATCCCCATGCATTTCTAACATTTCAGCGTTTTCCATCATTCGACTAAAGTCACGTTCTCCATACATTTCTGCTAATTCATCGATCGTAAAATTAGTAGTAAATAAAGTGCTTTTACCTATACGGCTATCTACAATTTCATTTGTCTTCGTTTGTTTCCATGTGACGCCCTCTTTATCTTTCTCTGTAAATTCCGCTCCAAAGTCATCAATAATCAAGACATCGACTTTTGCTAGTAGAGACATTAACTTGTCCTCTGTCATTTCACTGTTTTTATTCCATGTGGATTTGATTTTGGTAAATAGCTTATTCATTTGAATAAACATTGCACTGTGACCCTTTTTCATAAGTTCCTTAGTTGCTGCCACACACAAATGACTTTTCCCTACTCCATAATCCCCCGTTATTATCATGCTTATTGGTTCTTCTTTATTAAATGAAGCTACAAAATGCATAATTGTTTCTTTCGCATCGGCTAATTCCTTTTTCGTTGGTACATAATTTTCAAATGTAGCTTTTTTGAGTTTGTCATTTATTAAGCTGTTATCAGCAAATGAATCATATAAATGAATGATTTCATTTTTCTTTTTTATAGCAAGCGTCTCTATAGCTAATTTCTGATCTTCCTTTTCTACCGATCTACATTGAGGACAAAACTCCTCAAGTGTTTCTGTATCTATCAACATGCGTTTGCTGCAAACATCTTTAAATTTTTCTTTCCCTACTAAAAAGACATTCTTGCATCTATTAGGTGAAAGTACATATCTTTGACTAGCGTTTTGAGAAGTCGTATTTTTGAATGAATTCATTGTTTTTGTGTTTTTTAGAGCTTGCATTTGAATTCTCTCCTTTTACTGTTTCGTTCAAGTAATTATCAAAATGTTTTAGAGCAAATAATGTACTTGGTCTTAGATATTGATCAAGAGGTTTCCCTTCTTTATCAAACTTTCCAAGCCATTGTGATACCTTGTTATCAATGACGGTTTTGAAGTTTTCAACTGTATAACCTTCATTCCATCTCGCTCTAATTAGTTTTTTGTGACTCTCGGCTTTATGATTAAAGTTTTTATCTGCTTTTTCATTTAAGTAATTTAGGATTTCTTGATAAGGGATTGATACTTTTGTATCCGATTCGTCAGAAGAAGATATATTAATTATTTCTAATTCTTTATCTTTATCTAATTCTTTATCTTCTTCTATATCTGTACCGTCACGTGACGTCATGCGAACGTCACTTTCATTTCCCTTGTTTTCTAGTGTTAATTGCTGTTGTTTCTTACGTTCACGGTATTTTTTATTCCGTTCTGCATTTAATTGTTTCACACGTTCTAGGCCATCAACATTCTGGTGCTTCTCCCAATTCGAAATACAAATGTATTGATCATCTGTTATCTCAATCATTCCAAATTGTTGAAATGTTTGAAGTGCTAATCTCACTGTTGCAATCGGTCTATTGAACAGAGTTGCGAGCATTTCATCTGAGTAAGGAATGTTTTTGCTAAGAAAAATATACCCACTCGCATTTGTTTTTCCGGCTTGCGCTAATAATCTAATCCATATAATTAGTAAGGTATCAGCTTCAGGCATGCTTTCGATTAAACGTATTTTTTCATCCTCAAACATACTAGTTGAAAGCTTTATCCATTTAACTTCTGACACTGTAATTACCTCCTCGTACAAACTGCCACATATGCTTGTCCACTTTTTATGATTCGTTGAATTTCATAATTTGGATATCCAACACTGAAATACTGTTCAATCATTTTCTTTAATTCATCTTTGTTTTTTGCTAAGTCCCAGAACTTATTAGGTAATAGCACTTGATATTCAATTAAATCCATGTACTATTTCCCTGCTTCCCGTGGTATACTTATAACAACTTATTTTTTTCAAAGGACCCATTGCCGTGGGCCTTTTTATTTTGTTCTACTCCACTCCATGCCCATGCTTTTATTGGTTCATAAGTAATGTAAAACAACCATGACCCACATGCGATTACCATTGCTAATATAGCTAATGATGTTGTATCTTCCATCATGCTGACACCCCCTTTTCTAGCCAATTAAAGAATGCATCCCTTGGAACTACTTTCTTTCTCCCAATTTTCACTAAAGGAAAACCTTTTTGATCCATAATGTCGTAAGCTGTTCTTTTCGCTACTCCTAATATTTCTTCTACGTGTTTTACGTTTAACATAATTGGATAATCGTTCGTGCTATCATTAGTGACTGGAATGCTATCTAGCTTTTCTACAGTTGTTTGTCTTTCATCTTCTTTATTGAAGCGAAGCAATTCAATAGCCTCCCAAAACTCTTCATCCCTCCATCCCTTTTGAGCTGAAAACTTTGTAATTGCCAACGCTATTTGAACTGTTGAGTTTTTCATTTTTTATATCTTCCTTTCTTCTAATAAAATTTTAATTTTGCAATTCAGAAACATGATCATCGAATAAATTAGGTCTTTCGGGCGGATACCATCCAGAAATAAATTTCATTGCATATTGATAGTATTTTCGTGGTATCTTATCGTATTTAGCTACCCCGAAATGCCTTTTTAACGCCCCATACACTCCTTGATAAGATGCGTTATCATAACCTTCTTTTCTTAGTTCAAAAACACGTTGTTTCACTTTTTGTTGAACAGCACCTTTGTTTTGTTCAGTAAGCCAAAGCTCATTATCTACTAAAAGTTTCATTTTGTTCATTTCTTCTTCCGTATGATCTTGCCTTGATTTAATTTGTTTTAGTTCAGTCATGCTGTAGATGATTGCATCCTCAACGGTTTTCGGTTGTTGTTGTAATTTTTGGATGTGTTCTTTCATTCGTTTGAACTCTTGTAAGAACTTAATTTTCATTTTCATTGCCTCTGGTGTTATGTAGCTCATTGCAACAATCGCGAATGCATCTTCTGTAAGATTGAACTTTGGATACCATTGTTTATTTTGATAATGTTGGTATTGAGTATGCTCAAAGTTGAGCTGCCCCCATTCTGTTTCATTTGCTTCAATCAATTTTTCTAGTTGGACCTCGACATCTCGAATTACATTTTTATGTTCTTTCCCAAACATTTGAGCCATTGTTAAGCTGTCTGTAACCACTTGATTTCCTTCTGTAAAAACAAACTCACTTATCGGATGTTGCACAACTTGTAATTGATTCATTTTCTTTCCTCCTTTATTATCTTGAGGTCAAGTAAAACCCACTTACAATGACCTCAGGTCAAGTTTGTGATATTTAAAAAATGACCTCATCCCACTAAGTCATCCATTGTTGTCGATAAAGCGTTTGCTATTTTTTTTAATGTTTCAATCTTAGCTGATTTAACACCTAATTCTATCTTCGAAACCATGCTCTCACTGATTTGTGATAGTTCAGCAAGTTGTTTTTGCGTGAGTTTTTTACTCGTGCGAAGTTCTTTAATGTAACTCCCTTTTATTTTCATCGGCTTCACCTCTCGATTACATTTTCATTGTACACCTGACATGACCTAGGGTCAAGTATTTATTTTAATTTTTATTTTTTAAAACAAGAAATGGACTAGTGGTCAAGTTTTATGTAGAATATATATTATAATTGACATAAAACATAACCATAAAATAATACACATGGAATAGCATTTTGAAAAAGGGGAATAAATTATGTTACCTATACTATCCATTAGGATAAAAGAACTAAGGAAAGAGAAAAAATGGTCTCAGAGAGAATTAGGTGAAAAGGTTGATGTCAGCGAGTCATTTGTTTCAAAAGTTGAATCTGGAAAAAAACAACCTTCAAGAGAAGTAACCACAAAGTTTTCAGAAGTATTCAATGTAACTACAGATTATTTGTTAGGGAGATCGGAAGACCCTGAACTAAATGAAGAAGAAGATAAAGTTGTATCTGAAGAAGGAAAGAATATCATGTCATTAATTGAAAGTCTTCCAGAGGATGAGCGAAAGAAAGCTTGGGAGCAATTAGAAATGTACGTTACTTATATGCAGAACAAAAAGAATAGCTAATCAAAGAAGACTACCTCATATGGCAGTCTTCTTTTTTATGTATTTGGTTTTTCCTTATATGATTCATCAAGGACAATCTTTAAAATGTCCTCCGCTTTAGGATTCCCCTGTTGTAAACCTAATTTCGCAGCCATTCTCACTAATTGCTCTTTCGTCATCCCTAATTCCCCCTGCATCCCTTTTTTATATGTGAACTCACTTAAAGTGGAAAGTTTTTGTCGTTACAGTCAAAATGTTTCCATTCCCTATAAAGTAGAAATGACACTATCTATTTGATAGTGTCATTGTCAATATTTATATTAATTACCCGCCACCAGGGCCGGGATCAACCATGTATAAAGTTTGTCTTTGTTCTTTAGCACTTTGTACCTTATCCTTTTCTGTCACCTGAAAAGCTGTGATAGAAAGACAAGCTACAGTAGCAATAGTTAAAATTGCTTTTACAAGCTTATTTTTCAAGTGTTTCACCACCTTTTATGAATAATTCAATTATAACATTTCAAGGCTGTTTTTGGTAGAAAAATATAGAAGAAATCACCTGATTTAGAAAAACTTTCTGCGGACATTTCTAAGTATTTTTTTCCCTCTTCCCCTCCAACTGCAAGACCCATATAATATAGTTGAAAACTGCTAAGATAACCATTTTTATCTTGTAAAGCTTTTAAAATTTTAATAGCTTTTTCATTTTCACCTAATCTTATATATAAAAAGGCCTTTTCAGCTTCATCTAAATCTTCAAGGCTAATGGTATGCAAATCTTTCTCGTGGTATATTTTTAAAAATAAAAGCGTATTTAATACTTTTCCTCTTCTTATTTCTAACTTTTGGTTTACTGGATTCCCAATAACAGAAAGTGATTTCTCCATATAATCTTTCGCTTTTTGAAAATCGGAGAAAACAAAACTTTCTCCAATTTTACAATATGCTACTGACTTAGTACTGACATAACAATTCGCCTCATCATTTATTATTTCAAAACATAATTCGCGAGCTTTTTCTTTATTATCTTCGTGAAGCGCAACGAAAACTTGCATTTCTTTTACTCTCAATAAAAGAGAATCTCTTAGAGTATGACATTTAATTTCTAAAATGTCAGGTAATAATTGCTGGATATATTCATTAACCATCTTATAATTTCCTAAATCAAAAAAAGAATATATCGTATTTAAGACCGAAATTATTACCAGTTCATTGTCTGTATATTTTTGTTTCTTTCTCATCTTATCGACTTTCTCAAAATACTGTTTAGGAGTGACTGTATTTTCGCTTCTTTCGCGTAACGTTTTATATAACGGAATTAAATTTAGATTTATCCGTATAGTTTTTGAATTTCCTTTTTTCTTTTCTTTTTTTGTATTCTCGTTTCCCTTCTTTTTTTCATCCTTATTCGTATCGAAACTCATTATTTGTTTTATAACTGTATCTTGAAGTTCATACTCTCCGAACATATCCAAAACTTCTAATGCCAATTTCAAATTTTTGTGAGACATTTTAGGAACATACTCTTTAATACAATTCCTTCTAAATTCTAAATCTTTAGGCTTATATAGCTTAAGGGCATCAACTAAATGCATAAAATCAAATTTATCTTGCTTACTAAAGTAGCCATTCACTGTTGTGTGTGTTACTTTAAAACGCGTTGCTAGTTTTCGATTTGTATAACCATTTGATTTTAAATTTTCTTTCATGTCGATCAAATCTAATGAAACTCGCACAATCTTTGTCCTCCTTATGGACAAAAGACACGTAAACCCCATTTTGTTACATATAAAGGAAAACGCGCCACTTTAAATCTAAGGTGTGTTATAATATGTATGTACAAGATCCGCGACAATGTTCCCTAGGTGGTTAGGGGGCAGTGTAAGAGTGCGTCCAACACTACTTACACCGTGGGTCTTTTTTCACGTCCGTTTATTTTATTGTTTTCATAATACCACATTTTTCCCAATATTCAGTCCTGTGATTGTCAGACAATTGTTGAGAAAATTTAAAAAACGCTTTATATCAACGTTTTTCAAGTTGCACAAAAATAAAATATGCAATTATGCATGAGACTCATGAAGAACCCATATGCATATTTTACCACTAAACAAACATTTGTTCTATATAAATATTATTTTTCGTACACCCCTAACTTTTTTATCTATTTTGTTAGTATATCTAACTTTTGTGGTATATAGATTGTCAGATAACTATACTCGAATTATGAGAACATTAGGCCAAACTATTAAATACTTTAGAAAAAAGTCAGGTTTAACACAAGAGGAGTTTGCTGATAAATACGGTTTTAGTCACGGTCAAATGAAACATTGGGAGACAGATCGACACCAGCCAGATGTTGAGAGCATCAAAACTTTAGCGTCGATTTTCCGTATTTCTACAGACACACTTCTAAACTTCGAGAATGAGCAAGATGATGCGTTACTAGCATTACTACAAAGTGACGTCAAAAAAGCTTATGAGGAGCTTGATGGGCGTCAGAAAGGACATTTTGCTAAACAGGTTTCGCTATACGTGGAAATGCTGCGAAACAACAAAAATATTCTATGATGAAAATGGCAAGCTGTACTTCTGTTGGTTTCATCATAAAAGAAATGTTTTCCAATATCTAGAGGTAAATTTTTACATATTTTTACCAAATTAACCAAAGAGAGCTGCCGCTCTCTTTTTTTATTCTAATTCGACAAAATACAACAAAACACTGATTTTGCACCAATAAAAAAAGCCCACAAATTATGTGGACTTAGAAGTATGGATACATATATTTTACCACATAGACACTCGAATGGGTGTCTATTTCCTTTTTCTGATACTGGAATTATTTGTGCTATTCGAATACTATTAGTTCAAGGAGGTATGGATAATGAAAGGATATTTTAGAAAACGCGGTGAAAAGTGGTCATTTACAATTGATATTGGAAGAGATCCTCTTACTGGCAAAAGAAAACAAAAAACAGCATCAGGCTTTAAAACAAAGAAAGAAGCCGAACGTGCATGCAATGAGCTTATCCATCAATTTAATACCGGAAGTCTAGTTGATGATAAGAATTTTATTCTTAGTGATTATTTACATGAATGGCTAGAAAATACCGCTAAACAAAGAGTAAGAGAAACTACATTCACCAATTATAAAAGAGCTGTAAACAGCCGAATTATACCTGTGCTTGGTTCACACAAACTAAAGGAATTAAAACCCTTGCACGGACAACGATTTGTTAAATCCCTGATTGATGAAGGATTATCACCTAAGTATATTGAATATATTTTCACTGTTTTAAAAGGATCATTAGAAGACGCCGTTAGATGGGAGCTCCTGTTTAAAAACCCATTTCAACATGTGGAAATACCTCGACCACGAAAAGTGGTCAATTCTACGTGGTCAATCGAAGAAACAAAAAAGTTTTTAAATCGTACAAAATTTGAAAATGTCATCTATTATCATCTTTTCTTATTGGCATTAAATACAGGTATGAGGCGTGGAGAAGTACTTGGTCTGAAGTGGAAGAATTTCGATTTGAATGAAGGGAAAATAAGCGTTACAGAAACACTTATTTATGATGAAAATGGTTTTAGATTTACAGAACCAAAAACGCATGGATCAAAACGCTTAATTTCTATCGATCCGAACTTATGTAAAGAATTTAAGTCTTATAAAGCTAAACAAAATGAATTCAAATTATTATTTGGGCAGTCATACGAGGATAATGATTTAGTCTTTGCTAAAGAAACTGGACAGCCAATATTACCAAGAACTATGACAACTACTTTTAATCAATTTATAAAAAAAGCCGATGTACCTCAAATTAGGTTTCATGATTTAAGACATACACATGCAACAATTTTATTGAAGCTGGGTATTAATCCAAAAATCGTAAGCGAACGTTTAGGACACAGTTCAATTAAGACCACATTAGATACTTATAGTCATGTTACTATAGATATGCAAGAAAGTGCTGTTTTAAAGCTAAGTGAGGCATTAAAATCATAAAAAAATTGTTGATGTGGTCAGAATGTGGTCAAACCCATCAACAATCTCATTAAAACCCCTTTATTTCAGCGTTAATTTAACTACGTTCTCAACATGGGCTGTATGTGGGAACATATCAACTGGTTGTACATATTCCACTTCATAACTCTTCATTAATGCTTGTACATCACGTGCTAATGAAGAAGGATTACATGATACGTAAACAACTTGTTTTGGTTTCACTTTTAAAATTGTTTCCAGTAATTTATCATCGCAACCTGTACGAGGTGGATCGACAACAATTACATCTGGACGCCATCCTTCTTTTACCCATTTCGGTAACCATTGTTCAGCTTTACCTGCTTCATATTTCGTATTTGTAAATCCGTGACGCTTCGCATTTTTCCTTGCATCTGCAATCGCTTCTGGAATTACATCCATACCACGTACTTCCGCTGCATCGTTCGCAAGCCAAAGACCGATTGTACCAACACCACAGTACGCATCCACAATCTTCTCGTTTCCTGTTAACGCAGCTGCTTTTTTCGCTTCATCATATAAAACAACAGTTTGTTCTGGATTCAACTGGAAGAATGCACGTGCTGATAATTCGAATGATAAATCACCAAGTGTTTCTTGAATTACTTCTTTTCCAGCTAATTTAAATGTTTTGTCGCCAAAAATAACAGATGTTTTACGCCAGTTTACATTTTGCATAATTGATTTAACCGCTGGCATCTGTTTTTGTACTTCTGCAATAAATTGTTCTTTATTTGGTAATTCTTCTTTTGTTGTAATAAGTGTAACTTGTACTTCCCCTGTTTGAACTGCAGTACGTGTTACAATTGTGCGTACTAAACCTTTTTGTTTTTTCTCATTGTAAATAGAAACATTTAACTTTTCTAATATACGTCTTACAACTTTTGTCGCTTCATTTGTTGCTTTATGTTGAATCATACAGTGAGCGATATCAATTAACTGATGTGAGTTTTGTTTATATAGCCCTGTAATAACTTTTTCGTCTTTACGCCCCACTTGTAATTGACTCTTATTACGATAATGCCATGGATTTTCCATGCCAAGCGTTGGACGAATTTTCTCTTCCATGCTGTTTTTCATGTACTTCTCAAATGCTTGTACAACGATATCACGCTTTTGATTCAATTGTTCTTTATAATCTAAATGTTGCAGCTGACAACCGCCACACTCCTCATACACTGGACACGGTGCTTTCACACGATGCGGTGAAGCTTTACGAACTTTTTTCACTTTCGCTTCAGCGAAGCCACGCTGAATTTTCGTTGTTTCTGCAACAACTTCTTCTCCTGGTAATGCCCCTGGAATGAAAACAACTTGTCTCTTAAAATAACCAACGCCTTCTCCGTTAATCCCAAGACGTTTAATTGTCACAGGAAACGTTTGACCAACTTCCAACTTACTCTCATGTTGCTTTTGTATCATTATTACACCTCTACTCTATACTTTTCCATAAATATAACGCTGCATAACTGCAGTATGGTTCACACTCTTGTTTCACTTTTTCTAAAAATGCATCATCAGGTTTATCATCTAATTGAAATATACCTTGCACTGCACGCTGAATCCCAATATCCGCTTTCGGGAACATATTTTTCCGTCCAAGCCCAAACATTAAAAAGTTTTGCACTGTCCATGCACCAATTCCCCTAATTGGCAACAATTGTGCCCCAACCTCTTCTTCCGTCCCGGTTTCTATACTCGCTAAATTTAATGTACCACTGACAATACTTCGACCTAATCCTACTATATATTCAGCCTTTCGCTGACTAAACTTCTGCTCTCTCAATTCTTCTATTGAAATATTTGCTACTATTTCCGGAGTGGGGAAAAAGAATACACCGTTCTTCTCTGTTCCATACCGTTTCACAAATTGTTCTGTTAACACAGTAGCAAATTTCAAATTTATTTGTTGGTGAATGATACAGCGAAGAAGACAAGCAAAATAATCAAATTCTAAAATAATTGGAGTATAAGCATATGTTTCAAATAGTGGACGTAATGATGTGTTTAAAAAATGATTTTGTATATCTTGAAACGGTTCATTCCAATGAAAAATGGTCCTCATTCGTTTCATGACTTTCTCCGGATTTCCTGTCTGACTAGAAATCCAAAACTGTGGATTTTGTACAGTACCAATCCCTTGTAAGCGAACAATAACCTGTTCCTCGTCTATACAAAGCGGGATATAAATGACTTTCTCATCTAATTGAATGACGTTAAGAGGATCAAAAGATAAACGTTTTAATACTTCTTCAAAATGATACGGATACTCTAACGTAACATTTTCGCTCCACATACGTTTCCCCATCCTTTTTACACATCATTATAGCATGAGAAAACCGTAAGCATACACGCTTACGGTTGATTGCTTTTTACTAAGTCATCTAGACTTTTAAAATGATACCCTTTCTCGCGCAAATCATCAATGATTTTCGCAAGTGCTTCTGCATTATCTTTTGATATTGCATGAAGTAATAAAATAGATCCTGGGTGAATCATCGTCATAACATTATTATGCGCATATTGCCATCCTCTTTGCTGATCCACTTTCCAATCCAAAAATGCAAGTGACCAAAATACATTATAGTAGCCCATTTCTTTCGTAAGAGCTAACGTTCTTTCACTAAATACGCCGCGCGGAGGACGTACATATTTCACTTCTTTTTGCCCAGTTACTTTTTTAATTTCTTCCGTTACACTCGTTAATTCTTCACGAAGTTTCTCATCATTTACCGCTGTAAAATCAGGATGACTCCAAGAATGATTTCCAATAATGTGTCCTTCATCCTTCATTCTTAACAATAAATCTTTTTGTGTTTTAATGTAATGCCCCGTTACAAAGAAAGTTGCTGGTACTTTTTTCTCTTTTAATACATCTAAGATTTTCCCTGTGTATCCATTCTCATATCCATTATCAAATGTTAAATAAATATCTTTTTTCTTCGTATCTCCTAAATAAAACCCGCCATTTTTTTGAAGTAAATCTGTATATAACTTTCCTGCATCTGGTACTGTTTCATTTTTAGGACGCGGGATTCCCCAGTTATGTGGAGTATTTGTATAAGCCAATGTTGAAACTGGAACAAGTGCCATCATAATTGAAAAAATGAGACCGATATATAACCATTTATATTTCATAAATAGTCTCCTTTCCATATATAATCGTACCTGTAGTTTCTGTTTCCTTACTTACTTTCATGCTGTGCATGTTTTTCTATATATACCAAAAAATGCATCTCGAAAGATTCGAGATGCATTTTTGTTTATTTAAATACCGGCTCTTTAAAGCTAGCTAATTTTTCAAGTGATGTTTTATCGACATCTGCATGTAAACTATTACCATGAGAGTCCATCGTTACAACTGCTTTAAAACCTTCAATGCGTAAATGCCACATTGCTTCTGGAATACCAAATTGTAAGAAATCAACATCTTTCACTTCTTTAATACATTCAGCATAATATTGCGCCGCACCGCCAATTGCGTTTAAGTACACGCCGCCGTGTTCTTCTAAAGCCGCTAATGTTTTCGCACCCATACCGCCTTTTCCAATAACAGCGCGAATACCAAATTTCTTCATAATATCGCCTTGGTACGGTTCTTCACGAATACTTGTCGTTGGACCTGCCGCTTTAATTTGCCAATTGTCATTGTCATCTTTCACAACAACTGGACCACAGTGGTAAATAATTTGTCCATTTAAATCTACTGGACAATCATTATCCATTAAATGCTTATGGATTGCGTCACGACCTGTATACATCATGCCATTAATTGTTACAACATCACCAACGCGAAGTTCACGAATTTGCTCTTCTGTAATTGGCGCTTGTAATACGATCTCACGTTGCTCTGTTTTTTCTTGTGCTTCATGCTGAAGTGTATCTTCACCTTCTTGATATAACCAATCCATAATTTCACCTGTTTCAGGGTGGATTGTTACACCAAGGCGGCGATATGCCCAGCAATTATACGCCACAGATACGTAGAAACTAGCTGGCAAACGATTATAGACGCCAATTTTACAACCAAGTAAAGTTGTTTCTCCACCAAATCCCATCGTACCAATGCCAAGCTTATTCGCATTTTCTAATACGTACTCTTCAAGTTGTTGTAACTCTGGTACTGGATTGACATCATCTAATGTACGGAATAATTGATTTTTTGCTAATTCATAACCTGATGTGCGGTCTCCCCCGATACCAACACCAATTACACCAGCACTACATCCTTGACCTTGTGCTTGGTATACTGCATGAAGAAGGCATTTACGAATCCCTTCTAAATCACGGCCAGCTCGTCCAAGTCCTTCTAGTTCACACGGTAAGCTATATTGAATATTTTTATTCTCACAGCCACCACCTTTTAGGATTAAACGTGCATCAATATAATCTTTTTCCCATTGTTCAAACTTAATAACCGGTGTACCTGGTCCTAAATTATTTCCACTATTGTCTCCAAAAAGAGAATCAACAGAATTTGGACGAAGTTTACCATCTTTTGTCGCCCGCTCAAGCGCATTATAGATAGCTTCCTTCAACTTTAATTGATTCACACCAACTGGTGTATAAATTTTAAACGTTGGCATCCCTGTATCTTGGCAAATCGGTGAGATGTTATCATCAGCCATTTTAATATTATTTGTAATTGTGCCAAGTGCCATCGCAGAACGAGTCCCTGCATTTTCTCGCTCTTTCGCTTGTTGAATCGCACGACGAACATCTTTCGGTAAGTTCGTTGACGTTTCAACAATTAGTTGATACATGCTTTCTTGAAGCTTTTCCATTGTTACTTCCCCCTCAATTGTGAACGCTACCAAAACGTTATGAGCTGAAAATTTCATTTTTATGCTCTTTAGCTTTTTATTTGTTTCACGCTATTAAAGCATAAATGAAATTTTTCACAACTTGATTATACCTCTTTTTCTATCGTCCTTCTATTATCCGCACAGAAAAAGGCTACCAAATTGGAATTGGCAGCCTTTTTAATATATTATTCGTCTTTTTTAAATTGCTCACATTTTAATTCTAATTCATCTAACATTGCAAGAAGACGATCTACATCTTCTAATTCTACTTCTTCAGGTTCAATTGTATCAATTACTTCAATGAACATATTTAAACGCTCTTTTAAATATACTAATTGTGTATCTTTATCTTGAATTGCTTTTCCCATGAAGGCACTCTCCTTTTAATTCGAGTTGCTTTTATTATACCGCAAAAATGATTGCTATGGGCATGAAATTTCATCAATTTTGTCACAGTCATCCACTATAATGTAAGCCCTCTCTCTTTTCACGCTAAAAAGTTTCACTTTATAAAAAGCACATATTCTTCTATTATAGAGAATGGACAAATTGTTATTTCAATAGTCAAAGGAGTATTTCATATGACGATATCACAAAAAATGAAGCCGATTACTCCTTCTTACGATCCATGGGAAGCGTATATGGACCTTGAAGAGTACGGCAAACTACTATTAACAAATGTTGAATTTACAACGACGACGTTATGCAATATGCGCTGTGAGCATTGCGCTGTTGGTTACACGTTACAGCCGAAAGACCCAAATCCGCTTCCGATGGATCTTTTATTAAAACGATTAGATGAGATTCCTCATTTACGTTCTTTAAGTATTACTGGCGGAGAACCTATGCTTTCAAAAAAATCCGTCGACAACTATGTAACACCACTCTTAAAATACGCCCATGAACGAGGCGTTCGCACTCAAATCAACTCTAACTTAACTATAGATTTAGCACGTTACGAACAAATTATTCCTTATTTAGACGTGTTGCATATCTCTCATAACTGGGGAACAATTGATGACTTCGTTGAAGGCGGATTTGCAATGATGGAGCGTAAACCTACTTACGAACAACGTGCAAAATTATTCGAAAGAATGATTACAAATAGTAAGGCTCTATCAGATGCAGGTGTACTTGTATCGGCCGAAACAATGTTAAACAAAAGAACTCTACCACATATTGAACATATTCACCGCCAAATCGTCGAAGAGATGGGCTGTAAACGTCATGAAGTTCACCCAATGTATCCAAGTGACTTCGCGAGTAATCTAGAGATTTTAACAAAAGCTGAAATTCGTGATGCGATTGAGCATTTACTAGAAATTCGCGATGAAAATGTATGGATGTTATTTGGAACTTTACCTTTCTATGCTTGTAGCGATGACGAGCGAGACATTGCCACATTTAAAAAGTTACAAGAGAGCAAAAATGTAACTGTTCGTAACGATCCAGATGGTCGTTCACGCTTAAATGTAAATATTTTCGATGGCAATATTATCGTTACTGATTTTGGTGATGTTCCACTTCTAGGAAACATACAAACAAACACATTACAAGAAGCATACGACAAATGGAGTGCTTCAAAAACAGCAAAATCATTAAGCTGTCACTGTCCTGCAGTAAAATGTCTTGGACCAAATGTTCTTGTAAAAAACAGCTACTATCCGACAGAAGATTTCTTATCAAAAACAGCAAACATTACATTATAAAAAACGTCAGCTTATAAGCTGACGTTTTTTCATGTTATTGCGAGTGAGAAGAAGAAATGAATTTAAAAAATAAATGATCATGAATTGGAATCGCCGCTCCAATTCCTTGAGAGGTAATATTTTTCACAACAAGTCTTTTTTGATTTCCCTTTAATACAAGATAGACTTCTCCAAATGTTACTTTTCCCTTTTCATTTACTGCTGGTGTATAAGCGTATAAATATCCGAGTTGACTCGGACTAATATTATACACACGCTCATGTCCAGTACCATAACCAATAGTTGTTTTAAACGAAAGGGGTAATTGTACTTTTTCAAGTGCTTTGAGAAGCATCATTTTTTTCACATCTGCAGCATCTTTCATATCTGCTGTTAAATCACCTTCAACCGTCTTTTGTGTTTCTTGCTTATAGCGAAGTGGATATAAACGGTCTCCTCCGCGATTATCATACACATTTCGATTCACTTGTTTATATTCCCAATTAATCGATGTGTCTACTGATTCATAATGTAAAGCCCATTGACCTAAATAAATTTTTGCCCGATACCCCACTGCAAGCGGCGCATTTGAAATTGTCGTTTCATTAAACATCCGAATTAAGTCTGGATTTTCAATTTTAATATTAGCTGTTTTCAATAGTTCTTGAGCAAACTTACTTGGCTGTAAACGTGGCAAATCTTGCGCATCATTTGGAAATGTATTGTCTTTTGAAATATTTAAAACAGATGAAGGCATTTTTGTTCCTACTGTTGTCTTTGCAAAACTCATGTTAGGAAATAATAAAATAAACGAGACCATAGTTGAAAGACATATGCTGTATACTCGTTTCACCTGTCTGGCTCCTTCCTATGTAAAGGTATATATACTACTTTGTTTATTGTTTTCTCTGAGCACAATTGTTATGCCTATTTTTCATAATAAATAAAAACCAATTCCCATAATGACATACGCCGCTAGTAAAGTGCCACCTTCAAACCAGTTTGTATCTCCATCATTTGAAATTGCAATCGTTAAGAAAACGGCTGTAATCATAGACACAAGTTCTGGTATGGTAAATACTAAAGGCATTCTCTGCGTAAAGAACATAGAAAGCAATACTAATACAGGAGCAACAAACATGGCGATTTGTAATGTAGAGCCTATTGCAATTTCGACTGCAATATTTACTTTATTTTTATAAGCCATAATAATTGCAGACGCATGTTCCGCTGCATTTCCAACAATTGCAACGATAATAACCCCTATAAATAACTCTGACCAACCAAATGATTTTGCAACAGTTTCAAAAGTATGCACGAGCGCCTCTGATACATAAGCTACCGCCAGTGTTGCTATCGCTAAAATAAGGAGTGCCTTCCCTTTCGACCACTCTGGCTCTTCTTCATGCGCTATTTCGTCACTTTTATGTTGATATACACCACGGTGCGTAACTAACTTAAATAGTAATGCAGCAAGGTACATGATAATCATAATAATAGAAACACCTATACTTAATTGATACGTCTTGCCAGCGTCCATCTTCATTGAAAAGATCTCTGGAATAACAAAGGCCACGACAACAGCAAATATTAATAAAGCTGAATTATGCCTTGCATCGTATACATTAAAACTTTGTCTTTTGTATTTAAGACCTCCAACAAAGAAAGATAACCCTCCTACTAATAATAAATTTCCAAGTACAGAACCCGTTAAAGAAGCTAACACCACTTCAATTAACCCTGCTTGAAGTGCAAAAATTGAAATGATAAGTTCAACAGCATTACCGAAAGTAGCATTTAATAATCCGCCTATTCTAGGACCAGAAACAATTGCTAAACTCTCTGTTGCTCTCCCCATAAAACCAGCTAATGCGATAATCGTAATACAATACACAGCGAACATAATTGTTTCTGGCCAATGAAGTGTTTTTCCAAGTACAGACAGTGGTACACCTATAAGCGCTACTATAAGAAATATTTTATTAAACATGCTTTTCACCCTTCCATCGTATGTATTTCTCCTCAATATTATTATTATTCTTCTCCTAACTTGTCCGATTTCATCACAATTACGTTTAAAAAATCGGATTGAAGAAAACAGTATGAAAGATATTTAAATTATCTTGTTTAAACAGACAGAATTATAAATTATGAAAAGGGGTTAAAATTATGCACTTAAAAGAAAAAATCGCAACTATTATTCACGGTCAACGTACTGGTGTATTATCTACAGTACGAAATGAGAAACCTCATAGCGCCTTTATGATGTTTTTCCATGAAGATTTTGTACTGTATGTTGCAACAGATCGACAATCAAAAAAGATAACAGATATTGAACACAATCCTAATGTCCATGTACTACTCGGACGAGAAGGGAAAAAATTAGATGAAGATTATATTGAAGTTGAAGGATTGGCTTCAATCGAGGAAGACTCGACATTAAAAAACAAGTTTTGGAATAATAGCTTAAAACGTTGGTTACTCGGTCCTGAAGACCCTAATTACGTATTGATAAAAATCAATCCCGACACAATTTATTACATCGATGGTGCCGGTACGACGGAGCCTGAGTTTTTACGACTATAAAATAAAACAAGCCCCCCCTTAGGTGGGCTTGTTTTGTCGAAAAGTTCTTTTAAAAAAAATAATAAAATAGGTGGAACTTTCCAAAGATTCTGTTATATAATAGCAGTAACTTAAATAAACTGTATTAAAACAGATTGAGAGGAGAAATAAAATTGATGAAGAGAGAAGAACGCAAAAATATGATTGAGTTTATTGAAAAGAAAAAAGGGATTGAGCGTGACGAATTATTGTTTATGACAGACGATGAAGTAGAACATATTTATAATGTAACGTACTTTTTATATGAGGAAATTGCAGAGTAGTATAATAATCCCCACCTTATTAAAAATATAAGGTGGGGATTATTTCGTTATTTAGCCCACTATTTACAGGCAGTAAAACTCCCACCTTAAAATTCAGGTGGAGCAAGAAGTTAAGTTGAAGTCGCGCTTTCTATAAAGCTCAATTGCTTCAACTTTATACATGAGAATCATTTTCATGTATAATACTGTAAGATTGGAGGAATTTTACTATGAGTTCGTGGCTCTTATTTGCACTATTATCAGCAATTGCTGCTGCCCTTGTATCTATTTTTGGAAAGTTTGGTTTAGACGGCATCGATGCAAACGTTGCAACAACAATTCGATCTATTATTATGGCATTATTTATGATAGGCGTTATTATCATACAAGGTAAATTTCAAAATATCGGCGACGTACTGCTAAATAAAAAAGCACTGCTATTTATCACATTAAGTGGGGTTGCAGGTGCTTCGTCATGGCTATTTTATTTTCTTGCCCTCAAAACAGGAAAGGTTTCACAAGTAGCTCCTGTCGATAAATTAAGCGTCGTATTTTCTATCATTCTCGCTATGATTATCCTCGGTGAAAAGTTAAACTTTATGACCGGTGTTGGTGTAGTCTTTATTACAGCTGGTGTATTATTTATTGCTTTCAGCTAAAAAAACCGCTATTAGCGGTTTTTCTTTTTCTTTATGTACAACCATACAACACATGTAACAACTGCTGAAATTAATAAAATCCATATTCCATAATGATGTAAACTATACTCAACGAAGCGCCACTTCTCGCCTAACTTCCAGCCAAGCCCAATAAAAACACTTATCCAAATGAGCGCACCACCGTAAGCGTACAAACAAAAACGCCAAAGTGTCAAATTTGATACCCCAGCAAAATATGCCGTTAAATGACGTACTCCCGGTATAAAATAACCAATCATTAAAAGAAATGGCCCATATTTTTCAAATAAAATATGTGTTTTTTCAATGTGATGTTCTTTAATTCTAATTTTCGGCCCATATTTCTTTAAAACAGGGAGCCCAAGTTTTAAACCTAATATGTAGCTTAACGTGATCCCTAACATCGCACCAGCCATCCCACTTAAAAAAGCAGCAGTTCCTGACATAACTCCTTTTGAAACATTATAACCAACAAAGGTCAATAAAAACTCGTCTGGTATCGGTAATCCGACAATACCACCAGCCAAAGCTATAACAATTCCAAAATAGCCATAATGCGCGATTAACTCGCCAATATGTTGTTCCATTCGGAAGACACATCCTATGCACGATCGTTATTCCACATTGTACCCTTTCTATCTTTAAGGCAAACATGGTATACATATTCACTATACATTGTTTTTATAATGAACTCTACTTCTATTCTTTCCTTTAACAGAGATAAAGTGAAACTTTAATCAGTGGGAGTTTTGTTCATCCTCTACTAATTATTAACCTATGCCAATCTTGCTTCTACAGACATCCCGACTCCCACATAACTTACTTACATTCACCAATTTTGAGAGTAGATTCTTACTGCCCGCAAATAACCCGATAAAAAATAAAAATTCATATGCGTGTTTTTTTGTTACAATAAAGGAAAGTTACTTTTCGCAACGGTTTAACTCTCAAGAAAAATGATATATCTAGCAAAAACATAGTTTGGTCTATATAATGCAACTTCTACCTATTAAAAGAACATACACCCTTTTACATACGACATCATTTTTCTAAATTATACAGGGGGGAACGAACATGACCATTGAAAATCAATTTATTCAAAAAGTTTACTATAAAACATTTTTAACAGAAGAAACTTCTACTCCTGCATCGGAAGTACTCGGTGAAGCATATATAAATGAATCTAAAAATGAATTCTCCAACATTTCTAATATTCGATTTGCTCAAGGTGAATTTTATTATCAAAATAAAGATTTTGAAGCAGCTATATTTAAATGGGAAAAAGTAAATAATGCTCTTGCACTTTGGGCGACAAAAAATATTGCAGATGCTTATTTTGAACTAGGATTCTTACCAAAGGCAGAAGAAATTTATCAATCTATTCAAACGGAAGATACAACTCTTACGATGGAGGTTTCCTTACAACTTCTTTCTCTTTATATCGAACAAGATCGTTTAGGACTCGCTTTTAAGACGATTAGTGAAGCTGTTGCATTCCAACCGGATTATCCAAATATTACTGCAATTGCACGTTCTTTCTATGAAAAACAAGAAGATTGGAACAACGCTATCGAACTAGCTGTTCAAGAAGGTATTCGAACACAATCTTTACACTGGTTTGATACGTTAATAAATTACATAAACAAAGGATTTACAAAAAATATTAAGCCTGAATATTTCTATGAGTCTTTAAAAGCTCTATATGCTGTTGATCAAGCTCAATTTAAAGAGCTTGTTATTGCTCTTTGGAATAGCTATCAACATGAATCCTTATACCTTCCTTGGATTCAAAGTATTAATCATTTATTCTTGCATATTGAAACAGACAATAATGACGATTGGAATGAAATTTCTACTCGCTATCAAGAAACATACTTTGCATTAATTACCGGAAATCATTTTATGCATGAATTAAACGGACTTGTACCAAATTTATTAACAAATTGGTTTAGTTTAACGAAAGCAAAAGATTCTCTAGTTGTCTCTGCAGCAGTGTTAGCATGGAATGAAGTCTCACCTACAACTTTAGAATCATTACTCGTAAAAAGTGCTGGATCCTTACTTTCTAATACATCAGCTGAAGCAGATGTAAATATGGAAACAGTTTCTCATTTATTCGAAACAATCGCTGTATGGGCTGAGAAAAATGATGTAGATTTAAGTCATCAATTTACGCTACTAGTCCATGAACTATGTGATTTAAATGTCACACCACTACTAATAGCTGGAACTAGTGACCATGATAAAACATCATTTGTTAATTCAATATTGGGAGAGAACATCTTAACTGAAACTTTAACAACTCCTATTCTATTTAAAGACGCTAGTCAAACTGAAATAACAGAATTTACCGAGTTAGATATACGAAATATCCCTAACCTTGATGAATTCCATCAAATAACGGCTACATCTGCTCAGTCAGAACTTGAGAAAAAATGTATAGAAATTAAGCTACCAAGTAGGTTTTTAAGAAAAAATAAGTTTACATTTCTTCTTACACCATCCATTCAAGAGCAATTGGATAAAAACAATGCATACTTTGAATACTTACAAGCAGCAGATAGTCTTGTTTACGTATTAAATTCTTCTTCACCATTGCATAGTAAAGAAATTGATACATTAATTTATTTACGTGAACAAGTACCAAACTTACAAATTCACTTCGTATTACACACAAATAATACGACTACTAATGAAAAACTAATTAGTAAACTTAAAGTACATTTTCCAGATGCACAATTCTTCCCATACTCTCCTTCGCAAGAGAGTAGCCAGCAACTTGGAGATGTAACAGAATCTATTCTCTCTAATCTTGCAAAACGCGATATAGAAAAAGAACGTATAGAAAAGCTAATATGGTTTACACAAAAGACAATTGCTTATCTCATAAATGAACGTGTGGAATTAGAAAATACATTAGTAAAATCCGTACGCTGGAATAAACACATCTCAGTGAAACTTACTGGATTTATTAATAACCTTACTGCTCTTGAAAAAGATAAAATTCGCTCTATTACCGAATCCTATCTTTTAACGAAAGAAGAAATTACACGAGATATACATTCTCAAATTCCTGAATTATTACAGAGTTGCTCTGATCTTGTTCAAGAAGATAGTGATTTCAAACTAGTTCATGAAGAATTAAATGCTGCAATGAATGAACGTGTTCAAAAGCATGTACAACAGGTACTTCTTCCTAAATTTACTGGGTCTATTCAAGAATGGATTGAAACAGCACATAATGAATTTATTCAAGCTCAAGCTTATTTAGATGAAATGAGTGAAACGTTTAATAAATTATATAAAGAAGAACGTATGAAACTTCCTTGCGATTTCAAATTATTAGATGATTGGAATCGAGATGTTGCACGAATGACAAATCGAATTACAGTAACGAACATCAATATTTTATTACGCTTTACACCGACACAGTTTTTCTTAAAAAGTGCCGGAAAATTATTTGGTAATATGCAAAAAAACCAATCTATGCTCGCCAACAAATATAAACAATATATTGAAACAGAAGACTATACAGAAATTGCTCACACAATTTCCAAACAATTCTTCCTTCAATTTGAAGTATTTGAAGGTGCATTAGAACGTGATATCATGATGTTCTTCAAAGATCCACTTAATATATTGAAACAAAATGTAGATGCAGCTCAACTTGAGATACAGGAAGACGAGCAAACATTAGCGACGCTAAGAAGCAATCCAGAAACATATCATGATCCTTTGGCGTTATTTAAACTACAATTACTACAACATAAATTTGTTTTAAGTACTACAAAGAAACATGAAGATATCTCTGTATCAAACGAATCTCCTACTGTTTAACAAAAAAACCAAGCAAACTAAAATTTGCTTGGTTTTTTTTACTTTATTATTTTCATATGTTCAAACGGATAATAAATGCCTGCTAACTTTCCTAACACATCTTCTCTATCAATAAAACCTAAACCATTTCTACTATCTTTACTTATTAAGCGATTATCTCCCATAACAAAAATCTTATTTTTAGGAACTGTAATCGGTCCAAAGTCCTCTGTTAAATTCATAAGTTTTTTTTCTGCTTGTTTTTTATTACTATCCAAATACTCTTCATCTTTCACTTCAGAATTTACATATAATTGATCATTTCTCATCTCAATTATATCTCCAGGCAATCCAATCACTCTTTTGACATAAAAATTATCTGTTTTCACAACAATAATATCTTCTCTCCCATAGCTTTCAAATTGTTTTGCTAACTTATTAACAATCACCTTATCTCCATCTTGCAACGTTGGCCTCATAGATGCTCCTTTTACAGTCGTCGGAAAAAACACAAAAATTTTCGCCAAAAACACCAATAAACATGCAATTGCAATAGTTCCAAAGAATTCACGCCAACGTTTTTTCTTTTGCATCATTTCACCAACTCATCATCTTTTTACTTTTATTATAAATAATACGACCGGTGATTTTCTACAAAATTCTGAATTGTAAAATTATAATATTAGAAATTTTAAAATAAAAATACTGATCAAATTAACAAGCAAAAAAGATACTCTCAAAATAGTCTATCCACTATTTTTGAGAGTATCTTTTTATAATCCCACATATACAATACACATTTGAGCAGCTACATATGTAAGCCAAATCCAAAGTGGCTCATACTTCAATTTACGCCCTCCGATATCTGTCACGCCAATAATGAAATCAGAAATTACAAACAGTAAGCCACCAAACGCTGGTATCCACCATATCCCTGTATTTTCATAATATAAGGCGAATGCAAAGCAAGCCATTCCTCCAACCCACAATCCGTAAATTAGAGCTCCTATCGTAAACAACTTATCCTGTTTATCATTTCGGATAAAGAAGAACCATCCTACAATTAGAAAGAGCCCATATACGAGTAAGCCAATCCAAAAACCATTCCATGAAATTCCTGTTTGCAAAAATGCTTTTACATAAAAACAATGAGCAAGAGCGAAAGTAACCATCCCTCCAATTAATCGATGACCAATTGGAATCAGCCCAGCCATAAACAAATCTCCCACAGTCGATAAAGTCATACCAAGTGCAACCCACGTACTATACTCTACAGATGGATCTTGTAACCATATCCAAATTGCACTACCTGTTAAAGAAAAACTAAGAATAAGACGGATTGCTAAAGGTAACGGCATATTAGCTTTCGTTCTTTTTGTCTGCCCCATTGCATAAATTGCACCAATAAAAAAAAGAAGTATTTGCCCAATTAACACCACGTAAAGTAGATTCATAATATGTTCTCCTCAATAAATGCTTTTTGTATCTTTTTTCGTTACACTTAGTCTATTATCCTTTTTCTAAAAAAAGAAGAACAGCACTGTTCTTCCATTGTAATCGCTTTTCTGCTCTCTATGCTACTTGTTTTTCTTGCTCCATTTTTTGCTTAGCTGGTGTCCGATTTACCACAATAATTCCCGCGGCTACACATGCTAAACCGAGTAGCACAAATGAATGAATTGCTTCACCTAAAATCATGCTCGATAATAACACACCAAATACGGGTATAAAGAACATATACATAGATACTTTTCCAACCTTGTTGTACTTCATAATTGTATTCCAAATGCAAAAACCAGCTGCAGATAAGAAAGATAAATAAATCAGCATAAGTAGTGCATGTAGACTAAATGTAAATGGCATTACTCCAACTTGTAAAGCCCCTATACATAATAATCCTATAGAACCAAACATCATTTGGTATGCTGTCATATAGCCAACATCTAATGTTTTACTACCTTCTTTTGCTAATATGTTTCCATATGAATACAGTATTGCTGCACTAAGAAGTAATAAGCTTCCGATTCCAAAATGAAATGATAAGCTACCATCACTCGGCACATTTACTAAAATGACGCCACAAAAACCAATCGATACCCCAATTATTTTTCTCATATTGAGAGCATCATCTTTATATAAAAAATGGGCGAGTAAAATTTGAAAGAATGATGATGTCCCTGAAATGATAGCTCCTTCAATTCCCGAACTATAACTCATTCCAATGTAAAAACAGATATATTGAAGAAACGTTTGGAATAAACCAATTTGTATTAACTGTTTCCCCGTTCCTTTTTTGAAGCTCATATCTTTTCCTAACACTTTAAAGAATAATAAGAGCATGACTCCAGATAAAAAGAAACGATAACCGGCAAATAATATTTGCTCTCCAACTTCTTGTGGTTGAATTCCAAGTTCAACATAACTTAATTTAATAAAAGGAAATGCGCTTCCCCATAAAAAAGTTGCTACTATTGCAGCAATAAATACGCCAATCGGATGGGTAAAAAATTTCTCTGTCTTCACTTGTTGTCTTCCTTTCCGACCTTTTTATGAACAATATTCATATATACCAAAGGAATTGCGAAAACACAAGTTTTCCGTTTATACTTGAAACAAAACTGTACCATCTCATAAAAACATATGATATACTATAGAATAATTACAACATAATAACTATTAAAAACAGATTCAACAGAAATGCTGCTATCCATTATGGATGGCAGCTTTCGTCGTTTTATAGGGGTTTCGATTTTGATTATTTTTCTCAATAAGAATTCGGAAGGAGCGAGTAGTAATGAACTCAGAAGTAAAAACGTTACACGCAAAAGAAACAATTCCTCATCCCTCTTTATGGGACATATTAAAAAAGCATTATGAACTTGTATTTGCAGTGACATCTGGTATTTTTATTTTAGCTGGCTGGCTATTCACAAAGAACGATGCAATGAATGTAGGTATTACTTGCTATATCCTTGCTTATATAGTTGGTGGATATGCAAAAGCGAAAGAAGGCATTGAAGATACGATTGAAGAAAAAGAGCTAAATGTTGAAATGCTAATGCTCTTTGCAGCTATTGGTGCTGCAATTATTGGCTACTGGGCAGAAGGGGCTATCTTAATCTTTATCTTTGCGCTCAGCGGTGCTATGGAATCTTATACGTTAAGTAAAAGCCAAAAAGAAATTTCCGCTCTTCTTGACTTACAACCTGAAGAAGCATTACGTATTTCCAACGGAACTGAGGAACGTGTTCCTGTTGGAGAGTTACAAATTAACGACATTATTTTAATTAAACCTGGTGAACGTGTTCCTGCTGACGGTACGATTCATAACGGTGAAACAAATATCGATGAAGCAGCAATCACGGGAGAACCTATTCCAAATGAGAAAAGACATGGCGATGAAGTATTTGCAGGTACTGTAAATTTACGTGGTGCTATCGAAGTTAAAATTACGAAGCCAAGCGATCAAACATTATTCCAAAAGATTATCCGTCTCGTCCAAAGTGCACAAAGTGAAAAATCACCATCACAACTATTCATCGAAAAGTTTGAAGGAACATACGTAAAAGGTGTACTACTCGTTGTTACGCTTATGATGTTCGTTCCTCATTTCTTAATTGACTGGAGCTGGAATGAAACGTTTTATCGCGCTATGATCTTACTTGTAGTCGCATCTCCTTGTGCACTCGTTGCTGCCATTACACCAGCAACGTTATCTGCAATTTCTAACGGAGCAAGAAATGGAATTCTCTTTAAAGGTGGAATACATTTAGAACGCCTTGCTTCGGTGAAAGCAATCGCGTTTGATAAAACAGGAACATTAACAGAAGGGAAACCTACCGTAACAGATGTATATGTTCGAGAAAATATAACAGAAAAAGAAGTACTTTCTATTACAGCATCCATTGAAAGTCACTCTACACATCCTTTAGCTGAATCCATTGTTAAATATGCACAACATGCGTACGACATTACATTAAAAAAACCAGAAAAGGTTGAAGATGTAACTGGTTTTGGGCTAAAAGGAATATTCGAAAACAACGCTTATAAAATAGGTAAAGCTGATTTTATCGGTGAAGAAACAAAAACATTCCATAATGGTATTTCTGCCTCACTTGAAAAGGAAGGTAAAACTGTCGTTTATATTAGTGATGAGGGAGGCATTCTTGGACTTATCGCTTTAAAAGATACGCTTCGCCAAGAAACAATAGCTGCTATTCGTGAATTACAAATCATTGGTGTCGAAGCAATTATGATTACTGGCGATAATGAGGAAACAGCAAAGGCAATTGCCTCTGAAAGTAATATAAAAGAATATTACGCATCATGTTTACCAGAAACAAAAGTTGAAACCATTAAAAAGTTAAAAGAAAAATACGGTACAGTAGCAATGGTCGGAGACGGTATAAATGATGCACCAGCACTCGCTACTGCTAGCATTGGTGTAGCAATGGGAGAAGGAACAGACGTAGCTTTAGAAACTGCGGATGTTGTACTGATGAAGAACGAATTATCTCGACTTTCTCAAGCGATCCGTCTATCAAAACGAATGAACCGTATTGTGAAGCAAAACGTAATCTTTTCGCTAGCTGTAATTGCACTACTAATTTGTTCAAATTTCTTACAATTTTTAGCTCTTCCATTCGGTGTTATTGGGCATGAAGGAAGTACGATTCTTGTCATTTTGAATGGCTTACGATTATTAAAAGGAAACAAATAAAACGGGTCCCTCATAAAGGACCCGCTTTTTTTAATGGTAGCTATTATGCCCATTCGCACTGCTACTCGTTTTATGCTTTGGATGCGAACTGCTTTTTTGTTTATTGTTATTTTTATTATTATGGTTCTTTTTATTATTACTCATGAAATATCCCCCCTGTTCCCTATTATTATGGAACAAGAGCTCACTTTTCATTACGGGAATTATTGTCACCCGTTCTATAATGATGGAGTAAACCATTAATTTCACCGCCAAGTAAAATTACCCATCCAGTTAAATAAAACCATAACATTAAAATAATGATACCACCGAGACCACCATATGTATTGGCGTAATTTGCAAACTTATCTACATAATAAGCAAATGAGTACGATACCACAATCCATCCTACAGTAGCAAATAACGCCCCTGAAATAACTTCTCTTCTTTTTAATTTTCGATCTGGTGCAAATGTATATAAAAAACTAAACAATGCAAATAACACGAAGAAACTCGCTACTAATCGTGTAATGCTCCATACGAAAGAGAAACTATCTGATAAACCGAGTGCTTTAAACACTGCTGCTCCAATAACTTGTCCGAATACTGGGACAATTAACGCAAAGACAATCATAAAAATGATAGCTAATGTAAACACAATTGATAACGCTCTTGTTGTAATAAAAGAACGTGTTTCCTTCACATCATAAGCGCGGTTAAAAGCATTCATAACCGCATTAACACCATTTGAGGCAAACCATAACATAGATAATAAACCAAACGATAATAAACCACCATTTTGCTGGTTTACAACTTTATCTACATTTACCTCAATTAAGTTCATTGCATCATCTGGTACATAAACCTCTAATAAACTAAGCACATCCTCTGTTTGAATGGGGATAAATCCAAGAAGCGTAATTAAGAAAACGAGCCCAGGAAAAATTGCAAGCAAGAAGAAATAAGCGAGCTGTGCTGCCAAGCCCGCTACATCATCGCGCATCGTCCGGTCATACAAATCTTTACCAAACGAATAAGTACGATTTCTTCTCACCTTTTCTAAAATTTTTCTCATATATGTTTAAACACTTTTCTTCTCTTCTTTATCTTGCTTCAACTCAATGTACGCTTCAGTTTTTTTTTCCTCTTTATTTGAGTCTTTCATAAATAATTCACGCGCTTCTTTCATACCACCATCTTCAGCAACTACTGGCTCTTCTTCTGCTTTCAGCTCATCTACCTTTGGAGATACAGCTTGAATTTCAATCGTTTCTGGCTTTTCTTCTGACTCAACTTTTTTCTTACTAAAAATTTCTTTCGTTTCTTTTAACGTCTCTACAACAGATGGCGTTAATTTTTTAATTTCTGCTACTTTCGCTTTTACCACATTGAAATCAGCAAGTTCGCGTCCTTTATCTGTAACAGTTTGCACCTTTTCTTTGATCTTTGCATTTTCACCAATTTCAATCATCTTTGTTTTTGCTTTTTCTGCTGTATTTTTTACTTTTTCACGGTTTTCTTTCTTTAACATGGATACAGCTACACCTGCCGCTACACCAATCGCAATGTTTCGAGCAATATTATTTTTCTTTGCCATATTCCTTCACCCTTTCATTTCTTATGTTAGAAAGTATTTCTTTCTAAGCTTCCTCATATTCCTTGTTCATTTCGAATGAAAGCTAATAGCTTTGCACACCCTTCTGTTACAAGGTCATATACTTCTTGGAAATTCCCTGTATAGTAAGGGTCAGGAACGTCTGTCCAGCCACCGTCTGGAACAAAGTCGGACAGCCTACCAATATAGCCTCCAGTTTTACCTAAACTTTTTAAATCTGCTATATTCTTGTTGTCCATGGCAATAATATAATCAAACTTTGTTAAGTCTTCTTTTTCTACTTGCCTTGCTTTAATTCCTTCAAAAGTGACTGCATTTTCTTTTAAAATTTTTTGTGTTCCTTTATGTGGCGGATGGCCAACATGCCAATCTCCAGTTCCTGCAGAATCAATGACAATTTTCTCTTCAAGTCCCTCTTTTACGACAAGATTTCGAAAAATCGCTTCTGCCATCGGAGAACGGCAAATGTTCCCAAGACAAACAAACAATACTTGAACCATGTTTTTGTTTCTTCCCTTCTTGGTGCATTTCTTCATATATACTTATAGTATAAACAACCAATTATGAAATATAAAGGAAATCCCTACTAATTTAATAGGATTGAAAAGATCCATTAACGAAAATGATAAAAAATGTTAAGATAGCCTTATGTTATTTTAAAGGGGGACACTTCGGTGGATTTATCCGTAAAGTCAGAAGAAAACGTTGAATACATGGTCGAAGCTATTAAAGAAAAATTACGTATGGTTAATGCTGGAGCGATGAGAGCTGCTAGTTTTAACGAAGAAATGTACGAAGATTTACGTGATATTTATGATCATGTTATGAAACGTGAAACATTCAGCATTAGTGAAATGCAAGCTATTACAGAAGAATTAGGTACATTAATTAAAAAGTAAAAAAGCCTCTCTTATATGAGGCTCTTTTTTATTTCCAACAAATTCATGACAACTCTTCTCTTTCCCTCAACCAACTGTAAAATATTGTACAATAGAAGTAGAACCTCACCTTAGATTTTTTCTCCATACATACTACTCACAAATAATAGCAACACTACCATTGCTAACTGTTTTTACTGGAGGTGCTTACTTATGAGCAATTGGTACAGTAAGACGAAAGATCAAACATTAATCGACCTAGAAACAAATGAACAACACGGTTTAACAGATGAAATTGTAAATGAACGTTTAAAGCAATACGGTTCTAATGAATTAGCTACAAAACAAAAACGCACTTTATGGCAACGTATTTTCGCCCAAATTAATGACGTTCTCGTATATGTCCTTATTATTGCAGCCCTTATTTCCGCCTTTGTAGGTGAATGGGCTGATGCAAGTATTATTGCACTCGTTGTAGTTTTAAATGCTGTTATCGGTGTTGTCCAAGAATCGAAAGCAGAACAAGCCTTAGAGGCATTGAAGAAGATGGCGACACCTAAAGCAATTGTCAAGCGAGATGGTGAACTAAAAGAAATTCCATCTGAGCACGTCGTTCCAGGGGATATCGTTATGCTCGACGCCGGACGATATATCCCATGTGATTTACGCCTTATCGAAACCGCAAATTTAAAAGTTGAAGAATCTGCTCTAACTGGTGAATCTGTCCCTGTTGATAAAGATGCAATCTACCACCCTTCCATGCAAAGTGATGAACAAGTACCACTCGGCGATCAAAAAAACATGGCCTTTATGTCTACTCTTGTAACATACGGAAGAGGCGTCGGTGTTGCTGTTGAAACTGGAATGAACTCACAAATTGGTAAGATTGCTACCCTTTTACATGAAGCAGACGATGATATGACACCACTTCAAAAAAGCTTAGCACAAGTCGGAAAATATTTAGGATTTGTCGCTGTAGCTATTTGTATCGTTATGTTCCTCATCGGTTTTTTACAAGGCCGGGATACGTTAGAAATGTTTATGACTGCTATTAGTTTAGCCGTTGCAGCTATTCCAGAAGGCTTGCCAGCTATCGTTTCCATCGTTCTTGCAATTGGTGTGCAACGTATGATTAAACAAAACGTTATCATTCGGAAACTACCAGCTGTTGAAGCCCTCGGTTCTGTCACAATTATTTGTTCAGATAAAACAGGTACGTTAACGCAAAATAAAATGACCGTTACTCACTTTTATAGTGATAACACATACGATCGCTTAGAAAGTTTAAATGTAAATAATGATGCGCAACGTCTATTGTTAGAAAATATGGTGCTATGTAATGATGCGTCTTACAATAACGAATCACAAACGGGAGACCCGACTGAAATTGCACTTCTCGTTGCTGGAACCACTTTTAACATGCAAAAAGATCATTTAGAAAAAATACATGAACGTGTTAACGAAGTACCTTTCGATTCAGATCGTAAAATGATGTCAACCGTACATACATACGATGAAAGCTACTATAGCATGACGAAAGGTGCTATCGATAAGCTCTTACCTCGATGTACCCATATTTTTAAAAACGGCAAAATCGAGATTTTAACTGATTCCGATAAAAATCAAATATTAGAATCTGCCGGAGCAATGTCTCAAGAAGCTTTAAGAGTACTTTCATTCGCATTTAAAAAATACAATTCAAACGATGTGGATATAAATCATCTTGAAGAAAATCTTATCTTTATCGGTCTTGTCGGTATGATTGATCCACCGCGAACTGAAGTGAAAGATTCAATTACAGAATGTAAAAAAGCCGGTATTCGCACAGTTATGATTACCGGTGACCATAAAGATACCGCCTTTGCAATTGCTAAAGAACTTGGCATTGCTGAAGAAATATCTGAAATTATGATTGGAACTGAATTAGATAACATTTCAGATACAGAACTAGCTAGCAAAATTAATCATTTAAATGTATTCGCTAGAGTCTCTCCAGAGCATAAAGTGAAAATTGTAAAGGCATTACGCGCAAAAGGAAATATCGTTTCTATGACTGGTGATGGTGTCAATGATGCACCATCTTTAAAGCAAGCTGATGTTGGCGTAGCGATGGGCATTACAGGAACAGATGTCGCAAAAGGAGCAGCGGACGTCGTGTTAACAGATGATAATTTCTCATCTATCGTGAAAGCTGTTGAGGAAGGTAGAAATATTTATCGTAACATAAAAAAATCAATTCTCTTCCTACTCTCTTGTAACTTCGGAGAAATTATCGCTTTATTTTTAGCGATTTTACTTGGCTGGGCAACACCCCTACGACCTATTCATATTTTGTGGGTAAATTTAATTACAGATACACTGCCTGCATTATCACTTGGGGTTGATCCTGAAGATCCAGATGTGATGAAGGAAAAACCACGACATGCGAAAGAAAGCTTATTTAGTGGTAGCGTTCCTTTTCTTGTTTTCAATGGGCTTGTCATTGGACTTTTAACGCTAATAGCTTTTATTGCCGGAGCAAAATTCTATACTGGAGATACAAATTTATTCCCTCTTTTCCCAGAGCGAATTGATGAGGATGCTCTATTACATGCCCAAACGATGGCATTTGTCGTTCTTAGTTTTTCTCAGCTTGTTCATTCATTTAACTTGCGTTCAAGAACGAAATCGATTTTTTCAATTGGGATCTTTACAAATAAATATTTAGTCTTCTCCCTTCTTATCGGTGTTCTTATGCAAGTTTGTATCATCTCCATCCCGCCCCTTGCAAATATATTCGGTGTACATGCATTAACGATGCGAGATTGGGGATTTGTTCTCTTATTAATTATCATTCCACTTGTTGTGAATGAGATTATTAAATTAGTGAAGAGAAACTAAAAGGCAATGAGGACTATTCCTCATTGCCTTTTCATTTATCCTTGTAATTCTTTTTTGATATTCTCTGTTAATGTAGCCATACGCTTGCGACTTTCTTCACGCTCACGTTTATTTTGTTCTTCAATTTGTTGTGTTTCTTGCATACCTCTTGAAATAATGTTCCAAGTTTCCTCAAGTGTTTCCATTTTAATACTAGAAGAACCTGATAATCTCGCTACTTCTACACTTTGCGTTGCGATATTTTGTGCATTTTTCTTAAGTAATTCATTTGTACGGCGATCAAGTTCAGCCATAGAATCTGCAACAAGCTTTTGACGTTTCGCATTTACTGCTTGAATGATACCATTTTTAAAGATAGGAATCGTTGTAATAAATGCTGTATTGATTTTACCAATTAATTTATTATTACCACGTTGAATCATGCGAATTTGCGGCGCTGTAAGTAGCGCAACCATACGCGCTTTTTCTAAATCATCAATACGTTGCTCTAAAATTTCAACCGAGTTTTTAAGCGACTCTAATTCAATACCTGCTAATTGATCATTATTACGCACGCGCTCTTCATACATCGGAACTAATTCTGTATTTAAACGCTCTAATAACATTTCTCCTGCTACTACATACTTCTCTAAGTCTAAATAATATTTTAAGTTTTGCTCATACAAGCCATCTAACGTACCAATTGATTTTTTCATCTCATCTTGGTACTTCGTAATTTCCACATAAACTTTATCAATTTCGCGGCCCATCGTTTGATATTTACTAAAGATTTGTTCTATCATTTTATCCGCTTTTTTGAACATGCGCGAGAAGAAACCACTTTTTTCTTCCGCAAAGTCTTTACTATCAAATCTGTCCATAATTTTACCAAGTTGCTTTAACAATTCACCAGAATCTTCTATCTTTGATAGAGACATTGTATGTAAAATTTGATCAGCGAAACGTGAAATTTCCATAGAAGGTTCTTTTCCAAGTTCAATTAATTCCAGTTGATCTTTAATATCTACTGCGTTATAAATACGTTGCACATCTGCATCTTGTCTAAGTTGCAATCGAACATCTTGTGCGGTTTGCTCATTCAATTCAGTTTTCGAATCTAGTACGACTGGGTTATTCATATGGTATTCTCCCTTTCCTTATAAAAATGGACGAAATAGTCCTTTTATTGTTTGTGATAAATTTTTATAGGCTGATGAACCATGAAACTCAAGATCGAAATTAACTTCTTCAAGCCAATGGGAATCAAATGCTCCTGCTTCAACATACGGTTCAATATCGTTTCTGCCCGTGGGATTGAAATGGAATACATCTACTCCAATTTGATTCAAAAATAGTAATAAAACAGCGTCAGAACGAGTTAATTCTCCGCTCTTCTCATTATTAAATATAACAATTTTCGGTACATCTTGTGAATAATCAAATTTCTCAAGCTGCTCTAAAATATTAGGTGGTATTTGAGAAAGTTGTGCGAAAACATACAGTGCTACATCTTGTTTCGTTTCTTTCGCAATCGGTTTGCACATTTCACTTTCGCACGTATGGATAATCGCCTCTGCAATCCCATGTTGTAAACCTTCCGGTAAACGCTTATGCGGCCACCAATGGCTATTCATAATTAGATCAGGATGTAATTTCCCGGCTCGGTCCAATGCATCTCGATAATGATATTGGAAATTTGCTTTCTGCTCTTTCGTAAACGGGAATGTATTAATTAATAAACTGTTATCAAATGATGTAACAACCTTTAATCGTTGAAAATATTCTTTATCATTCTTTGAAACGCCTGATATTTTCGCAAATAAAGAAGGAATATAAATATGTTTATTTTCAACATAAAATGTCGGACGTACAAATGCCTTTTCTTTCGTAATTAAAAAGAGTTCATCATATGTCGTTTTTAACGTACGTGCTACAGGTGTATACGAACGAAATTGCCACGGTTTATATAATAGTGAATTATCGTGGTGAAGTACTTGTTCAATTTCTTTCGAAGCTTGATACGCTACTGTTGCAACACGCTCACGTCGACGATCAGGGAATGGTTCAAGCGAAATGCGACCCGGATGAGATACAACAAAAGTTCTTCCCTCTTCATCAATATTTTCAAATCCATCTTTTCCTTCGGGGTGATAATAAAGCACATCACAACCGAGCATAATAAGAAAATATAAGAAATATATACGGCTTTCCTGTGCATCACCATACCAAACGATACGCGGCATTTGTTTCTTATAATTAATCGTAGAGAACCACTTCGCTACGTAATTTTCGCTTAGTTTAATTATGTCGATTAAGAAACGACGGAAGCCTTCTGTCTTTAACGACTGATTATGTTGTTTCTCATATAATTTCAATACTGAAATGAACGTCGCATGTATGTAATGCTGTAAATCAGGATTGTCTACTTTCGGTAAAAGTTGTTTCCCAGATAAGTGTGCAACTAGCCTATTTACTGTCAGACCATTTGGTGCTTCTTGATGTAATCCGAACACTTCTTGAATATGACGAAGCTTTTCCGAATCAATCACTTTGTTTAAATTTTGTTCGTGTAAAACTTCAATTCCTTTCGCTTCACTATAATCAAACAGTTCATTAAAATATTCATCTACATCATTAGGAACGCCAAGGATTCGACATGCTATATAACTAAATTTCATTTCATTCTCTGTCAGCTCATATTGTGGACGTTTTTCTAAAAGTGTTTCAAATTGCTTTAAATCCGATTCATCTTTTAATGCATATGGTTGAAGTGTAAAACGTGAAAACACAACAGTTCACCTCCAAAAACATTTACGTTTTTTCTAAGTCTTTCTTCTATTATAAACTATTTTTGGTTATAAAAAATGGGCGCTCACAAAACGAGCAAACCCATTTCAATTATTTATGGTCTTCTTTAGTAGCTGCAACTTCTTCTTTAGCTTGTCCAGAATTCTTCATGTAGTGAAGTATAAATGTTGCTCCAAATGCTACAACTAAAATAATAAAGAATAGTGTATGACTAACCTCAATCTTGATTAAAGACAGTAACATTTTCGATGCGATAATTAAGATTAAAATATATGCTGTCGTTTCAAGCTCTGGAATACGCTCTAACAATTTTAAGAATACACCAGCGATACCACGCATCATTAAAATACCGAGCATTCCGCCTAATAATAAAATCCAAACTTCATTAGATACACCAAATGCAGCAAGTACGCTATCTACAGAGAATGCGATATCCATTAATTCAACCATCGCAACTGTTCCCCAGAAGACACCGAACATTCTAAAGAGAATACTGTTTTGATTCATACCGTGAGCTTCGTCTTCTTCACTTGCACCTTTACGCTTATCAATAAAGTATTTTACTGATAACCAAGCAAGGTAAAGTGCACCAAGAAGTTTTACCCACCATAATTTAATTAAGAACATTCCAATTCCAATTGCAATAAAGCGGAACACATAAGCTCCAATAAGTCCATAGAATAATGCTTTTTTACGTTTTTCTTCCGGAAGATGTTTTACCATTACTGCTAACACAAGTGCGTTATCAGCAGATAACAAACCTTCAAGTACAACAAGTGTACCTATTAATCCCCAAGATACTGGATCTTGCAACACTTTAATCCACATGTCCAAGTCGAAAAACTGAGCATACGTATCAAGGATTCCTTGCAAAATACTCATCTTACCTTTATCCCCTATTCTTTGCTAGATTTATAGAAAGGTCAAAAAAAGGAAACGAATATCGTTTCCTTTCTATGCATCCAAGCCATACGCTCTTACAAGCGCACCTAAACCACCTTGGAATCCACTTCCTACTGCATTAAACTTCCACTGTCCATTATGACGGTATAATTCACAAAAGACAACTGCTGTTTCGATGGAGAAATCTTCCCCTAAATCAAAACGAAGAACTTCTTCATTCGTCTCTTCATTTGCTAAACGAACAAACGCATTTCCTACTTGTCCAAAGTTTTGACTACGGCCTTCTGCATCATAAATCGTAACTGTAATAGCAATTCTGTGCACATCTGCTGGAACTTTCTTTAAGTCCACAACAAGTTGCTCATCGTCACCTTCACCTTCACCTGTACGGTTATCTCCTGTATGTAAAACAGATCCACAAGGAGACTGTAAATTATTATAGAAGATAAAATCAGTTTCCTTCGTACATTTTCCGTTTGCATCTAATAAAAAGGCAGATGCATCTAAATCGAAATCTGATCCACCGTCATAAGATTTAATATCCCATCCAAGACCAATTACTGCTTTTGTTAAACCAGGGCTTGTCTTACCCAAATCAATTTTCTGTCCTTTTTGTAATTGAATAACCATCTATATTCACCTCTATATTTTTATCTTTAAAATATATCCATCGGTAAACATACATTTCACCGATGGATATATAAATTAAATCTATTACTCTACGTCTAAACCAAAGTTATTACATAGAGACGCTAATCCACCTTGGAATCCACTTCCGATTGCATTGAATTTCCAGTCACCTGCATGACGGTATAATTCACCTACTACTACGGCTGTTTCAATAGAGAAATCTTCTCCTAAATCGTAACGAATTAATTCTGCATTCTTTTCTTCATCTAAAATACGTACGAAAGAGTTAGAAACTTGTCCGAAGTTTTGGCTACGACCTTCTCCATCATAGATTGTAATTGTGAAACAAATACGTTCGATATGTGCAGGTACATTTTTCAAATCTACTTTGATCGATTCGTCATCACCTTCACCTTCGCCAGTTCGGTTATCTCCTAAATGCTCGACAGCACCATTCGCACCTTTTGGGTTATTATAGAAGACGAAATCCTCTGCACCTGAAACTTTACCGTTAGCACCTACTAAAAAAATACTAACATCTAAATCGAAATCGTTTTGTCCGTCATAACGATTCGTATCCCAACCTAGTCCTACAAGAACTTTTGAAAGACCCGGATTCGTTTTTGTTAAGTCTACCTTTTGTCCTTTTTTCAATGAAATTGATGCCATATTCAATTCCTCCTCGGTTTATTTTATTGATAACGTGATACAATCTCACTTAAGTTTTTATCTTGTGTGCCTTCTCCAACAGCTGAAAACTTCCATTCACTTCCGTGACGATACATTTCACCTGCAATTAGAGTCGTTTTGCCAGCATAATTATCCGATAAATTATAGCGTGCTAATTCTTCACCAGTTTGCGGGTTTTGAATACGAATATATGCATTACGAATCATCCCGAAATCTTGACGACGATTTACACAGTCATAAATATTTACAACGAATACTAAACGATTAATACGGCTCGGAACTTTATGTAATTCTACGAAAATTGTTTCGTCATCACCAGCGCCTTCACCTGTTAAATTATCTCCTGAATGAATAATACTACCACAAGTAGAAAGTTTGTTTCCGAAGTAAACTAAATCATTTTTGTTTAAAAAACGATCTCCTTCTAACATAACAACAGATGCATCACAATCTACATTTGGTTTACTTCCAAATAATGAAGACAGAAATCCACCTGATTGCCCAATTGGATCCCAGCCTAAGCCAACCTGTAGTTTTGCTACTTTTGGTTGTCCTTTCGTTAAATCGATCTTTTGACCTTTTTCTAAAATAATAGGCATGAAGTTTCTCCCTTTCTACAAAGCATTTTCCAAATCGGAAAATATTGTATTCTTCTCTTATATTGTAGCATTATTTACCTAGCGATAAAAAGGATAAATTCTCAGTTATATGAAAACATTCATATAATTTACTTATGATGATGTAAGAAGTGGTAAATAGCACCAATCATTCCTGCACAATTACCGTTTTGTGCAAGTTCAATCTCACAATTATTATAAATCTCTTGATTTAAGTATTTACTGACCTCTTCTTTTACTTCTTTTAAAAACTCATTTCCTCTATCGGTAATTCCTCCACCAATAATAATCTTTTCTGGATTGAAAATATAAGCAAGATTACTAATTCCGATTGCTAAATGTTTAAAGAAGATCCTAACTGCTTGAGCAACTTCCCGATCTCCTTTATCATACAACTCGAAAATTAATCTCCCATTCCACTCGCCTTTGCCTTTATATTTTCTGACAAGACGAATTAATCCTGAAATCGAGGCAACCTCTTCAAACTGTTTTCCTTCTATTAACATATTCCCCCATTCACCAGCACTAAATGAATGTCCTCGGTACAATTCTCCGTCTATAAAAATCGCTCCCCCAATCCCTGTTCCAAGGGTGAGCATAATAAAGTTCTCTTTCTCTCTTCCACTACCATTCCATTTTTCTCCAAACGCTGCACAATTCACATCATTGTCAATCGATACTGGAACTTTTAATATCTCTTGCAATCTATCAATAATAGGAATAGTACGATATCCCGGAATATGATCCGCACCTCCCGTCACAATTCCTTTACTAATATCAACAATCCCCGTGGTGCTAATACCAATTCCTGCAATAGTATGTTCATTCATTATTTTTTTTGATACATATATCAGTTTTTGAATAATTTGTTCTCCGCCTAAATGAATTTCTGTTGCAACTGTTTTACGCTTTAATACTCTCCCTATTTCTGAAACAATGCCATACTTAATTTGCGTACCGCCAATATCAAACGCTATATACTCTTTCATCTACTGCCACTTCCTCTACCGTTATGAATGTAAATTCTCCGCCTCTACTATTTGTAGGAAATCTACATTAACTCTTTTCTGCTTTGAGAAATACACCACCTTTTTCTATATATAGTTTTTTTTGCATAAAACTCTTTTTCCTAAGAAATATTACAAAGGGATGTATTTTAGATGGAATATTAATTTCTTAGGAGGAAAACCATGACGAAAATCTTCATTTTAGCATCAACACTCTCTTTATCTTTTTTTAGCGGTTTAAATATTGGTAATGCTGCAACTGAAAACTTCCGCCCATTAACAAACGCTATTGTACAAAATAGTGATCATTTTGCAGAAGGAAACTCAAAGGATAATAATAAACCTCCAGGAAATAACGGTTCTCAGAACGATAGTGGTTCTGGTGACAACGGTTCTGGCGATAACGGTTCTGGTAGCAGTGGCTCTGGTGGCAACGGCTCTGGTGGCAATGGTTCCGGCGGTAACGGTTCTGGTGGCAGTGGCTCTG